>CAZADQ010000055.1:0-4357 GCA_964483965.1 uncultured Candidatus Saccharibacteria bacterium | reverse complement strand
ACGCCCTATTCAGACTCGCTTTCGCTGCGGCTACGCTTACGCTTAACCTCGCTGTACAGAATAACTCGCTGACTCATTATGCAAAAGGCACGCGATCACACGACTCTCATAGAATTCATAAAAACTTTACGTTGTCACAGCCTGTGCATTAAAATGCACAGCCAGCGCCAACCCCATAGCTGCTTGCTCTCATTTCAAGAAACAAACAATCCAAAAGTTCTTACGCGCTCTATGAGAGTCATGCTCTCACAGCTTGTAGGCAACAGGTTTCAGGTTCTATTTCACTCCCCTAACAGGGGTTCTTTTCACCTTTCCCTCACGGTACTATGCGCTATCGGTGTATTCGTGTATTTAGCCTTCGCAGGTGGGCCTGCTATATTCACACAAGATTTCACGTGTCCCGTGCTACTCAGGATAAACCCAAAGAGTTACTTTTGTTTTGGATACGAGGCTCTTACTCTCTATGACGCGCCTTTCCAGGCGTCTTCTCCTACAAAAGTAATTTGTAACTCTCTTCCGTCCGAGACGGATGTGGATTTTCCATACCCTCAATTTAATTTGTTTAAATATCAAGATAGCTTGATAAATCAAACCTCTCGATATAAAAACAATTTGAGTTTGGGCTAGTTCCTTTTCGCTCGCCGCTACTAAGGAAATAACAACATTGTCTTTTTTCCTCCGGCTACTAAGTTGTTTCAGTTCGCCGAGTTCCCTCTACATCACTTATGACTTTGCAAAAGCAAAGCTTTTAGTAATGAGTGACCTACGTTTTTATCGTGGTCAGGTTTCCCCATTCGGAAATCCCCGAGTAATAACGCTTCTTGACAGCTCCTCGAGGCTTAAGGCAGCCTTGCACCTCCTTTATCGGCACGAATACCCAAGGCATCCACCACATGCATTAATAACTTCCATTTTATCTCCAGAAATTGAACTAATTGTTTCTATCATTTTATTGATAGAAGAAAGACTTTCTGTTCAGTTTTCAAAGAACCTTTTTTCAGTCTTTACTGAAAATCTAACTAGTAATTTCTTACTAGCTAGATACTCAGTAAATCTGGTGGACCGTACCAGAGTCGAACTGGTGACCCCTACATTGCAAATGTAGTGCTCTAGCCAACTGAGCTAACGGCCCGAAGACACCATTTCACCCCGTCTTTTTATTTTTCAATTAAAATCTAATCAAACGCAAAGCAAAAAATATACACAGATGTTGCTTTGTATAAAAATCTATTAAACTGTTTATTTATTGAAATCTAGAGCTTCCTCAAAAGAGAAGATAGCATTTCCATTCCGTATGGTAGATAGTACTACAAAGAATGAAAATAAGTCAAGAGATTCTCCCCTACTTTAAAAAAATATATAAATATGTGTGTTAGTACAAACTCATTATCTTTAATATAGCTCTGGATAATTTGTCAGAGTCATGTCTAATTAGACTCCTTTTTAAACTGTCTGAAGAAGATTTTTCAAACACTAAATTACTTAAAACGTCAGCTCTTATTATCTTAGAGCTTCCGTAAAACCCACCAACGTCATCTTCAACTGGATATGCCCCGTCAACTTTTTTGTATCTTAAAATTAGATCTTCAGGAGGTCTTTTGGAGTTCACGATTACGTAATCTAGCGACTCCTTCCCTAGATATTTCTCAATCTCGTTTATAAAACTACTTACTTTAAAATCATCGGTTTGTCCTTTTCTTGTCATTAAATTAACAATAAATATTTTCTTTGCTTTTAGATTTTTAATTACATCGACCATGCCTGATACTAATAAGTTTGGAATTATGCTTGTATATAAATCACCAGGTCCAAATATTAAAAAATTAGCTCTTTCTAACACTTTTTTTGCTTCTAAGTTCATATAGGCATTGGGTTTTAGGAACATTTTTGAAATCCTTACTCCATGTTTTTCCATCTCTTCAATTTTCACTTCCCCTTCAATGATAGAACCATCTTCATATTGTGCACATAAAGAACACTTGTCAAAAGTTACAGGAATTACTCTTCCACTTGTTTGAAGAATATCCGATGCTCTGTATATTGCATCTTGATTTGAATTAGTAATTTTTTCGATTGCGGATAAGAAAATATTTCCAAAGTTATGACCTTCTAAATCTCCTGTTTCAAATCTATAAGTAAATAATTTCCTCCAAATATCGGGGGCCTCAGAGAGTGCAACTAGTGCCTGTCTTAAATCTCCTGGAGGAAGTACTCCTAATTGATCACGTAATTTACCCGTAGAACCTCCAGAGTCAGTCATTGCAACTATAGCGCTTAGATCAATATCATAGTTTTTTAACCCAGAAAGCACCACAAAGCTACCCGTTCCTCCACCTAATGTCACTACACTTGGTTTATACTTCATATTTTCATTTTACATTAAATGTGTTTTAAATTTAATTTAAATAATTAAAGATTAGATGGACTCAAAAATACCTCTATGTTAAAATTTGCTCATCTTTTAAGGGTGATTAGCTCAGTCGGTTAGAGCGCTTCTCTGATAAGGAAGAGGTCCCAGGTTCGATTCCTGGATCACCCACCATTAATGATACAGACTACTGCTATAATAGTATTAGTATCAAGCTATTGCCTGATAAAAGGAGGTGCATCTATAACATGGCTGATAAAAAGATAGGAATCATTACCCACTTCTTTGATAAGATAAGTGTTGGAATTATAAAACTCGAGGATACATTAAATATAGGAAATAAAGTTAAATTCAAGGGAGCAACTACAGACTTTAAACAAGAAATAACAGAAATGCAGTTGGAACACGAGAAAATTGAGACTGGAAAAAAAGGACAAGAAATAGGTATAAAAACAAACGATAAGGTGAGAGAAGGAGATGGTGTTTACATTGTAGAATAATTCTCCAAAATCCCCCTTAAGTTTATTAAATCAAAAACAGTTACACATTCCGGATGTTTTTCTTTTGTTTTTCTATTCAACCATATAGGTTTAAATAACTTCGTTTTATTCAAAGCTTCTATAACAAAGTAGTTATCATCAATGATAAAACAGCCTTTCGGCAACAAATCGAAAGATTCCTGTGCTAACTTCCTTCTAAAAATAAATGTAAAATCCTTATCAAAAAAAGAAAGCAATTTAGATTTATGCAACTTTAGAAGTTGAAAATCAACCAAACCTTCAGAAAATATTCCTAAAGTATAATCCTTAGATAAATCCTCAAGCGTTCCTAATACATCCATAAAAACTACGCCTTTAAAATTATCATCTTCAAAGAAACACTTACTAATATCCTCAGTGCTAACACCATAATTTTTACTTATAAAATCAATGTATTCCTTTGGATTAAAATCAGTAAAACCCTCTTCCTTTTGAATGTAATCTTTTTCTTTTTCACAAAACTCATCAATAGAGATATTTAATAATTTTGCTACCCTACCTCGATAATTTCTCTTAAAAAGAGTTGTATTTAATATTGCATAATCGATGTCAAATAAAATAATGCTCTTCACATTAAGATTCTAGCAAAAAGGGTATGTTTTAAAATAACTAAAATAAAAAGAGCTATGTATTTGATTGTGTATTTGATAGGAAAAATTATATCTTCAAAAACTTCATAACACCGGGGTCTATATCGGTAGTAAAAAAATTCTTTAGCTCGGAGGCACTAACCCACTTTATAGATTCCACTTCGTGTACATCAACGATTGGTCTTGACACACTTGGAACTATTTCACATTCAAAGTATGTAACTTTAACTGAAAATTGAGGGTGTATTCTTTCTGATATTTTTTTATTAACTTTAACCTTCAAACCTGTTTCATTTCTTATCTCTCTTATCAATGCTTCTTCCGGTGTTTCCCCCTCATCTATTTCACCACCTGGAAATGCCCACGTTAAACTAACGGATCCATCCAGACTTTTCTCTTTCCATAAACGATTAAGGATAATTAACTTATCAGCTTTATTTTTCACTATTCCTAAAACTATTTCATTTTTAGGTTTTGTAGTTTCTTTTCTCATTGGAAAGTATTCTATCACAACAATACAAAAAGCCCTGCTTTAAAGCAGGGCTTTTTCAAGATCTATAAGGCAACAAGGACAAACCTCGTTTGAAGATTTAGGCTCATCTTCTAACCTACTCTTTGCTATCTTGTGAGAAGATAGCATATTACTTGCTAATTTTAGAGTTATTTTATAGCAAGAGTATCCAATGTCTCACTAAGCTTTCTCGAAGTAAATCCGAGACAAGACATTAATAATCATAGATACTGATTCTTCTCCTTCTTGATTAATACCCAAGCATTAAAAATACTTAAGCTTAATCTAAAGAATTGAAAAACATAAGTTTTTCTCCCTTAGAAAGGAGGTGATCCAGCCGCAGATTCCC
>CAZADQ010000054.1:0-4470 GCA_964483965.1 uncultured Candidatus Saccharibacteria bacterium | reverse complement strand
CTTCCCATCTTGTATATCTAAACCTGCGCTCATTATAACTATCTCAGAAACAACGTCTCCTTCTAGATACCTCATAATCAAATTAGTAAAATCAAAAGGAGTATTAACTTTCAAAGTGATAGAAAAACCCGTATCATTTAAAACTAAGCTTTTAAACTCAATGTTGTCACCAAGATTACTCATTACAAAATTAGTTTTCGTGTGTATGTTCTTTTTCCCAGCTAGTATCTTTTTGTAAGAAATAGTTTTTTTACCTATAGAATTAACTCTTTCCTCCACACCTGAATATGTCTTTACTATGTTTATCAAACCATCTTGAACTTTTTTATGAGAATCCAAAACCAATGTTAGTAAAAAGTTAATAATTAGAACAACACCAAAAACAATGCTGATAAAAATAATGAATGATCTTAGAAAGGAGATTCTCTTCCTCATTGCTTCAACGGACAGCATTTCTTTTTGAGATGTTAGTATAAGATTTAAATCAGTACCAAGTAAAGAGCCTCTCTCGTTCTTATTTGTCTTTTGATTTTCTTTTAGGTCTGGTATTAAGTCCAGATTTTGTTTCTGATTCTGGTCCTTCTTTATCGGTTTTACCAGACTTTTCGAGAACGTGGGCAGAGAGTTTTTTTGCATATCTTGATTTTACCCTATTTGCCCTATTTTTATGAATAACTTTTTCCTTCGACGCTTTATCCAAAGATTTTTGTAGTGCTCTAAACTTCTCTGTAACAACACTCTCACTATCTTTTCCGGAAATAGATTTTGTTAGAGATTTTATCAAAGTTCGGAATTTCTTCTTCCAAACATTGTTATGTTGTCTCTTTTTTGCCGAGGATTTTATATTCTTTTTTGCTGACTTAGTGTTTGCCATAGCCGGGATGTATAATAACATAACTAAATCCAAGTACAAAGTGTATTTTTCCTAGTGAATTTAAGAAATAAAACTTAAAATGAAACCTAACAACATAGGTGGTTTTCTCTTTAAAACCCAAAATACAATATTGTCAGCTACACTAATATTAGCTTTAGCTGGTGGTTTTAATGCCGTCTTGGGTTTTGTCAAAACAAGACTTTTAGCTCTAAATTTTGGCGTATCCAATAACCTAGCCATATTTTACACAGCAGACAGGATACCCAACCTTGTCTATTCAATACTAGTAGTTGGAGCAGTATCAACGGTATTTGTACCAATATTTGCAGGTTTGTTAAAAAAGGATAGAGAAGAAGCATTTACTGCTTCCTCTTCAATAATAAATGCAACTTTAATTTTCTTTTTAGTAATTGCTTCAGTAGTGTTTATTCTATCTCCAGTAATTATTAGAATTTTATCAGTTGGAAATTTTACGGAAGAAGAAATAACCTTAGGATCAAATCTGATGAGGATAATGCTTGCATCTCAAACATTACTAGTTGCAGGAAGTTTAGCAACAAGTGTGCTTCAATCTTTTAGATACTTTACTATTCCGGCACTTGCTCCAATTTTCTATAACTTAGGAATGATAATAGGAATTGTTTTTCTGTCAAAAAATTATGGTATCTACGGACCTGCAATCGGTGTTGCAATTGGTTCTCTTTTTCATTTTGGAATTCAAATCCCACTTCTTAAAAAATCTGGTTTTAAATTTTCCTTCTCACTTGATTTGAGTGACAAAAACTTTAAGAAAATGTCTACCCTAGTTCCTCCTAGAATAGTTAGTGTTTTGATATCAAACCTAATACAAACAATAAATAATAGCCTAGCAATATTAGTTTCAACGTCGTCAGTTATATTTTTAAGATTTGCGGACCAACTTCAAACATTTCCCGTAAGCCTGTTTGGAATATCCATGGCAACAGCAAGTTTACCAACGCTATCCTCACAATCAGCTCCAGAAGACAAAGAAACATTCAAAGATACCTTTCTTACATCGCTTCATCAAATGATTTATCTAGTCATGCCAATAAGTGCGATTCTTTTAATATTGAGAATTCCAGCAGTAAGACTTGTGTACGGAGTTCATAACTTTCCTTGGGAAGCTACTATAAAAACTGCTCAGACTTTAGCTTTTTTTAGTATTTCTATTTTTGCTCAAAGCGTTAATTATTTAACAACCAGAGCATTTTACGCATTAAAAAATACTATGACTCCTGTGGCAATAAATATAACAACAGCAATAATTAATATATCTATATCAATATTATTTGTAACAGTATTAAAACTAGATGTTTGGTGCATTGCCTTAGCTTATTCAATAACGTCTTTTCTAGACATGTTTGCTTTGATATTTTTCTTGAATAAAAAAGTTGGTGGTTTTGATAAACAAAAACTGTTTACTCCGTTTGCAAAGATATCCTGGTCTACTGCTTTTATGGGAATAATGCTTTATATCCCAATGAGATTTTTAGATCAATTTGTATTTGATACAACAAGAACAATAAATCTTTTAGCATTGACTGTAATTGCAGGAACGCTGGGTATGTTAACTTACATTGCTTTAACCAAGTTATTTAATGTTAAAGAAATAGAAATACTACATAAAGTTTTACGAAAGATAAAGATATCTAAAGAGAAGATTAATGTAGAATCAATAAATCTTGCAGAGACAGAAATAGAAACGTCTTAAGTTTAAATATAAATCCTTTCCTTTTATGTATAATCACCTCATGTCACAACAGAATATTAGAAATTTTTGCATAATAGCTCATATAGATCACGGAAAATCTACACTAGCAGATAGATTGTTGGAGATAACTCATGCAATAGATCAAAGAAATATTGTTAAACAAACCTTGGATTCAATGGATTTAGAAAGAGAAAAAGGGATAACAATAAAACTTAAAGCGGTAAGAATGGAATACAAAGAATATCAATTAAATTTAATTGATACACCTGGACACGTGGATTTTACATATGAGGTATTTAGATCTCTAGCTGCTTGTGAGGGAGCAATACTTTTAATAGATAAAACTCAAGGGATTCAAGCTCAAACAGTTTCTAACTATTATAAAGCAAAGGAAGCAGGTTTAAAGATAATTCCAGTCATTAACAAGATAGACATGGGAATTGGCGACATTGATTCTTTAGAAAAAGATATTTCAAAAACATTTGGATTTAACAAAGAAGAAATATTAAAAGTATCCGCAAAGACAGGAAAAGGAGTAAAAGAAATGTTAGAAAAAATAATACAAGAAGTACCTCCTCCAAGTGGAAAAAAGGATTCTCCTTCGAGAGCTTTGATATTCGATTCCTTTTATGACGAGTACCTAGGTGTTGTAGCTACAATAAGAGTAGTTGATGGAGAGTTTGAGATATCTGGAGGAAGAAAAATAATAATGGTGGCTTCAAAAAACGTTTCCCTACCAGAGGAGTGTGGTTATTCAAAAATTAAAAGAATAAAAACAAATAAAATAAGCACTGGTGAGGTTGGTTACATCGCAACAGGATTGAAGGATATTCACTCAGTAAAAGTTGGAGATACAATCTGCTGGGAAGATAATATGGCGGAACCTTTGCCTGGATACAAGGAAATAAAACCGTTCGTATTTGTGTCTATTTACCCAGTTGATAATTCAAAATCCACACAACTAAGAGAAGCTTTAGAAAAACTTTCTCTTTCAGATTCTTCTTTATTTTTTGAACCAGAGAATAATTCTGCTTTAGGATTTGGATTTAGATGTGGATTTTTAGGACTTCTTCACGCAGATATTATTCAAGAAAGACTGGAAAGAGAATACGATCTAAATTTAATATCCACTACTCCAGCTGTTGAATATGAGGTTTTAAATACAAGAAATGAAACTTTATATATTAGAACCCCATCTAACTTTCCAGACAGATCAAACATTAAAGAGATAAAAGAGCCTTGGATAATATGTACAATTATATGCCCATCTAGATATTCTGGGGGTGTTATGACTTTGTGCAAAGATAGAAGGGGTGTTTTAAAGAAGATGGATTATCCTAACGAGAACAACATTGTATTCGAATACGATCTTCCTTTATCAGAATTAATTTATAATTTCTTTGATGATTTAAAAAGTGTATCTTCAGGATTTGCAAGTTTGGACTATGAATTTTCAGAGTACAAACAAGTTGATGCAATAAAATTAGATATTCTGGTACATGGAAGTATTGTGGAACCTCTATCTAATATTGTTTTAAGATCTAAAGCGGAAATAATTGGGAAGTCTCTTTTAAGAAAACTAAAAACAATAATTCCTAGACAACAGTTTGTAGTTTCTCTTCAAGCTGCAATAGGGGGAAAGATAATTTCAAGAGAAGATATACCTGCTTTAAGAAAAAACGTTTTAGCAAAAATGTCAGGAGGTCACAGAGAAAGGAAAGATAAACTTTTGGATATTCAAAAAAAAGGAAAAGAAAGAATGAAAAGAATTGGAAAAGTGGATATTCCTCAGGAGGCTTTTAGACAGATACTAACAAAATAGGGCCGTATTTTTAAATAAAATAACGGCCCTAATCCTACTTCA
>CAZADQ010000053.1:0-4487 GCA_964483965.1 uncultured Candidatus Saccharibacteria bacterium | reverse complement strand
TATGCTTGATTCTGCACTTATTAGACCCGGGAGGTTTGATAGAACTATATCGATCCCTTTACCCGATTTGAAAGATAGGGAGGAAATAATCAAAATTCATATGAATGGAAAACCAATTGATCCTAATGTTCAAGTTGATAAATTAGCTAGAAAAACAGTTGGTTTTAGTGGTGCTGATATTGAGAACATGTTAAATGAAGCTGCTATTTTAACCGCGAGGGAAAGTAGAGACATAATAACAGAAAAAGCTTTAGATGAACCATCGTTGAAAGTAACAATAGGATCAGAAAGAAGAGCATTGGAGTCTGACGAAGAAAAGAAAATGACTGCTTATCATGAAGCAGGACACGCTCTAGTTGCTGTAAGTGTTAAAGATATGGATCCTGTTCAAAGAGTGTCCATTGTCGCAAGAGGGCAAACTTTAGGACATACAGACTTGCCTCCAGAAAGGGATAGATATCAACTTACTCAAACCAGAATACTTTCCTTGATAACAACTATGCTTGGAGGAAGAGCTGCGGAGAATGTAGTCTTTAATGAATTTACTGCGGGTGCATCGGAAGATATTAAAAGATCGACAGAGTTAGCAAGGAAGATGGTTACAGAGTTTGGTATGAGTTCTTTAGGTCCAATATTTTACGAAGCAAGAAGTGAGTTTTCTTGGTTAGCTAAAGAATTTGGTGAGGGAGCATCGATAAGTGAGGAGATGTCAGCAAAAATTGATCTTGAAATAGAAAAGATAATTGATGATTGTTATCAAAAAGCAAAAGAGATCTTAATTAATAAGAGAGACGTGTTAGATAAAATATCAGCAAGATTGCTGGAAGTTGAGACTATAGATGGAGATGAGTTTAAGAAGATAATTGGTTAAGCAGTTCTAGTTATCAATAGATTATTTATTACTTTATTTTTATCTTTATATTCATAGTCTATAATTTCATTATGTTAATTGATTCACACTGTCATATTCCACATGAAAAATACACTAAAGGAATTGAAGAAATTATGTTAGAAGCAGATACCTTTGGCGTAGAGAAATTTATTAATATAGGGACTTCGATAAAAGATAGTAGGAAAGCTTTAGAAACAGCAAATAAGTACCCCAATATATTCTGTTCCATTGGAGTGTATCCTCACGAAGATAAGAACCATTCGTTGTCTGAAATTAAAACTTCCCTTGAAGAGAGTTTAAAATTATCTAAAAAGATTGTAGCAATTGGTGAGTGTGGGATAGATATTTCAAACTGGCAAGATGGTAGAAGCATAGAAGAGCAGGTAAGTATTTTTGAACTTCAGATAAATATAGCTATAGAAAATAATCTTCCTATCATTGTTCACAACAGGAATGGTGATGATTATGTTTACGATATTCTAAGAAAATATAAGGAAAAAAATCTTTGTGGTGTTATTCATTGCTTTGATTCAGATTGGGAGTTTGCTCAAAAAATTTTAGATATCGGTTTTTACATTTCTTTTTCTAATCTTATAACATATCCTAAAAAAGATGCTCTTTTAGAGGTTGTTGATAAAGTCCCAATGGATAGATTTTTAGTTGAAACTGATGCTCCTTACCTTCCTCCTCAGAGCCAAAGAGGTGGGATAAATTATCCTAAATATGTTAGAATTGTTGCTGAAAAAGTCGCACAGGTAAAACAAAAAACATTTGATGAGGTATCTTTGAGTTCTTGCGAAAACACCTGCTACCTTTTTAATATATGATGGAAAATTTTGTAGATAAAAACGATAAGTTTATACATAGATTCCTTGAGATTTCATTAGGCCTGTTGACTTGGGCTTTGCTTACATCCCCTGTATGGCTTGGTTTACTATATCCCCCAGCAATTGTTTACATGCTTACCTTTTTGACAGTGTACTGGTCTTATCTTGCATTTAGGCATACAAGAGGGCTGTTTAAAGGTTATAGAATATATAGAGAAGAAAAAGCTAGGGATTGGAACTTGGAATGTCAAAAATTAGATTTTTCCTTACTTCCCGATAAAGATACTCTTCCTTCGAATCTTAGTGACCTAAAACATATAATAGTTATTCCAGTAGTTAACGAGCCCGATCCTGTTCTTAGAGACTCTATTTTTAGTATATTAAATCAAACATTTCCAACATCACAAATATCTTTAGTTTTTACTGTTGAGGAGAAATTTTCGGGTGATGTTATACCTAGAATTAAAAACATAATAGCGGAGAGAGAAAAAGAACTAAATAGATTAATGTTTTTTATTCATCCCTCTGGAATACCTGGAGAGGCTATTGGTGATGGTGGTGCAAATAGAGCTTGGGGGTCTTCTCATGCAGTAGAGGAATTAAAAAATCAAGGAGAGAACACTAGAAATTACGTATTTAGCAATTTAGACTCTGATCATGTTTTAGACAAACAGTATATTGCAAGGTTATCTCATCTTTATCTAACATCTGATCTTAGAGATAGCCACTTCTACTCCTCAGCAGTACCTTTATTTGATAATAATCTTTGGAGGGTCCCTTTAATGATGAGACTTGAGGCTAACGCTGTAACTTTAGGAGTTTTATCAGATTGGGCAGTTTCTAAAGGGAAGGTTAGAAAAACATTCTCTGCTTTTTCTGTCTCTCTTCAAACTTTGATAGACGCCAATTTCTTTGATGTGTCTTTGGGTGCAGATGACACCATTTTTTATTGGAGAGCTTTCTTTGCTAGAAAAGGAGATTTTGATGGCGTCCCTTTTTTTATTTCCTATTCTGCTGATGCCGTTGAGGGAAAAGATTTTGTAGATTCTCATAGAAGTTTATATAAACAACTTTTAAGATGGGGATGGGGAGTTGTTGATTTTCCTCTTTCAGTTAAAGGTTTTATTAAAAGCAAGGATATTAAATCTTCTAAAAAGATAAGTTGGATTATAAGACATATTAAAGAAAGAGTTTTATTGGTGAACATTGTTTTTTTAATAACATTTGGATTTGCAATAGTTACTCTTGTTAATCCCTACGTAAAACAATCAAGTTTTGCGTACAGCCTTCCAAATATTACAAGCTTAATTTGATATTTATGATTCCAGGGATATATTTTAGAAAAAAATTCTCTTCCCCACCTCCTGAAGAATGGAATGCCGTAAGACGATACCTAACCTACCTGGAGGGGCCTTTAATAATGCTTAATCTATTAACATACTCTTTTCTACCTTGGATTCATGCACAAACAATGATGCTGTTCGGAAGAAGATTTAAGGATTTATACCACACTCCTAAAGTAAGATAAATAAATAAACTGATAAATAAATAAGTAACGTAGAAGATGATTTTTACTAACTATGAAATTAACAAAAAGATTAGAAAAAACAACAGAATATATCTTGTTAAAATTAAAGAATAGAAATCTTCTTGATTTTTTATTAAATTTTCTTATTTCTTTATCATCCTTTATATACATCTTAATAAGATATAAATACATAAATACACAAATACCTTTTTGGTACACACATATGTGGGGAGATTATCAGCTTGCTTCTAAATTTACTGTATATCTTATACCTCTGACAACTTTAACTATCAGCGTGATCGGTTTGTTTATAGTTATTTTTAATAAAAGATTTATTAGGTTTCTTGAGGATATTGTGTGGACATGCGTATTCTTTTGCAATGTTGTTTTAACAGCGTCTTTGTTTAAAATAATTAGTTTGTCCTCTGTTCCTTATAAACCTATTATTAACCCTATCTATATAAATCTTATCCCTGCTTTTTTGTTCTCTTTCTTTCTAATATATATTCTTATGCCATATTTTATTGATTTTGCTCAAAAGAAAAAAATCATAACTAATCCTCAAGTGCATAATCACCCCGGAATGATTCTTAGGTCACCTTCTGCTAGAGGAGGGGGATTTGTTTATGCTGTGACATTTTTTGTAGTATCTTTAATATTTGTTGGTTTACATAAAGAACTGATGGGTTTGTATGTCTCAATAGTTATGACTGCGGTATTGGGTATAATTGACGACTACCAAAATACACATCCTTCTTCTTCTTACATAATGTTGGAGAATCCTACTTTAAGGCTGTTTCTGCTTTTTATGTCCACTCTTCCCGTGGTATTTTCTGGTGTAATGATATACACGGTAAGTAACCCATTTGGTGGAATTATTAATTTGAATATATATGAGATTCAAACTAGCTCTGGAGTAATTCCTCTGTTACCTATTATTTTGACTTCATTTTGGATAGTGTGGCTTATGAATGTTCTGTCTTGGTCTAACGGTGTGGATGGTCAGTTTCCAGGAATTGTAGGTATTGCCTCAATTTTAATAGCAATATTAGCCTTAAGGTTTAAGAGTTTAGAAATTTCTCATATTCAAATAGCAAAGTTAGCAGTGATAAGTGCGGGGGCCGCGTTTGGGTCAGTCAAATTCAATTGGCACCCATCAAAAATAATGTGGGGGTTCGGAGCTATGTCAGCGGGTTTGATTATTGCTAGTTTAGCAATTTTATCTCAAGCAAAAATAACA
>CAZADQ010000052.1:0-4539 GCA_964483965.1 uncultured Candidatus Saccharibacteria bacterium | reverse complement strand
ACATTATTCTATTCCACATAGTTCCCCAATCTGAAGTCCAATCTGATGGTTGAGAGTCTCCGTAGTTTGTTCCTTTTGAAACAAGAAAGTCATAACCTTTACTCATTACTGAAGATACTCCTCCTGTATTGGGAGATGATCCTGATTGTTCAGCATATGTCAGGTTAGTTAATAGTCCTAAGGATAGTCCTAAGATAAAAAGATAGATTATGATTAAATTCTTCTTAATTTTTTTCATTTTTTAATTTATTCTTCTTTATCTAAATCTAAAACAAGATATCTAAACAATAACTTATATCCAGATTACTAATCTCTGCGAACACAAGAAACTGTCTTGGCATCGTTCTTAGTGTAAGCGTTGGGGATCGCGTGGCCACCGTACAAGTTTATGCCCCAGCAATTAGTGCTAGAAGCCGAATACTCAGTAGATGACCAAAAGAAGCCAGAAGTAGTAAAGGATGAACCAGCTTGATTGTAAATACCGTCAATATATGCTCTATACAATTCTTTTTGAGAAGGAAGGTACCAGTCTGTGTCGTCACTCTGTCCTGATATTGAAGCTAGGGATAATACAGCACAGGCATTTATTGAATTTCCACAATCAGGATCTGTTGATGAGTTACCATAGTCACTTCTTGGAGTTGTTGTATGAAAAGGACAAGAACCTGTAGAGATAACTGTAAAGCTGTTAGATAATGCTGTAGGTTCGGATCTTGCCCAGTAAAGACCTGTTCGAGTATCTAACCACACCTCAGTTGATGGAGTTGTGTTTGTTTTTGTCCAAGTTGATTCTTCTCCTTGATAGTCACTTGCTTGGCTATCATCATATTGAACATATTGTTGGAGAGAGGCACCTGGTGAGGTAGGGGTTGTAGCTGTTCCTAATTTTATTGTTCTATTGCTTGATCCTGAATAGAATGTCTTTCCTGATAGAACATCTTCTTCTGTAGCTGTACCATCTGGTTCCCAAGATGCAGAGTATAGTATTCTATCCCAATATGTACCGTATGAAGAGTATGTCCAATCTGATGGTTGAGTATTACCATAGTTTGTTCCTTTTGAAACAAGAAAATCATATGCTGTTTTTAGTTTTGATGTAGCTCCTGATTCTGGAGATGATCCTGACTGCTCTGCTCCTATTTTCCTTATATTGTTATTTATATTTTTATAATCTTTTAAAACAGCTTGATTTACTAAGAGAATTAGGCATAAAACTATAAGTATACCTAAATTCAAAAATAACCTTCCTTTATTTAATGACATTACCCTATGTTTCACTGTTTTATTTTAACTTAAAAAATGGGGGGGGTAAATTAATTTCTAAAGTATTAAATATTGAAAATGATATACTAATTTTAATGCCCAAAAGTAAAAAAAGAGCGCCTACTGTAGATGTAAAAGAACTCTATAAAATATCCAATAAATTAAAACAAAAAGTTATTGATATGCTAACTGAAGCAGGTAGTGGACATACAGCAGGATCCTTAGGAACATCTGAAATATTCTCTGCTTTGTATTTTCAAATATTAAATGTTGATCCAAAAAACCCTAACAAAAAAGATAGAGATAGGTTTATTCTTTCAAATGGTCACATATGCCCTATTTGGTATGCAACATTATCTGAAAAAGGATTTTTTCCAAGTTCAGAGCTTTGGAAATTACGAAAAATTAATTCAAGATTACAAGGACACCCAATAAGAAACTCTCTTTCTGGAATTGAAAACACCAGCGGATCTCTAGGACAGGGATTATCCCAAGCCATCGGAATAGCACTATCTGCAAAAATGGATAACTTAAATTACAGAATCTACTGCATGACCGGAGATGGTGAACTAAACGAAGGACAGATATGGGAAGCTGCAATGTTTGCTCCAAACAAAAAACTAAATAACATAACTTGGATAATTGATAGAAATAACATCCAAAGTGATGGAAATACTGAAGATATAATGCCCTTGGAAAATTTAAAAGATAAACTTGAAAGCTTTAATTGGTTTGTAATTGAAATAGATGGACACAATATCGAAGAGATAATAAGTGCGTGCAAAATGGCCAAGTCGATAACACAGCGTCCAACTGTTATAATTGCACATACAATTCCAGGGGAAGGTGTAAAATTTATGGAGAACAAGTATCAATGGCATGGAAAAGTACCTAGTAAAATAGAAGCTAAGGAAGCAAAAGAAGAACTAAGTTCAATAATTTAGAAAGGTAAATATGTTAGAAAAAAAACAACAAGCATCATTAAGAGTCAGTTTAATACCGCTGGTTATCATATTTTTTTTGATTTTAGGAGCGGGCTATTTCCTTTTACAAGGAGAAATAGACCTTCCTAAATTTAACAAGGGGCCCACAATCCAAAGGTTAGAAGGATTCCCAACAGTAATCTATACACAAGAAAGTATGGAAAAACAAAGAAAAGTTATAAGAAGCGAAGTAGAACTAGATGAGTTTTTAAATTCAGTTGATAAAAGTGGATTATTGCAGATGAGAGAATCTATTAATTTTGGTAAAGATATGATACTTGCAGTATCCTCCGAAACTAACGATGAAGTGGGACGTAAGATAAAAATAAGAAAAGTATACGAAGATAAGGAAAAAAGAAAGATTGTAGTAGAAATAGAAGAAAAAAAACCTGGTGAAACTTGCAACCCAGAGATCGATAAAAATATTACAGTAGATATGGTAAAAATATCAAAAACTGATTGGGAAATAGATTTCGACAGAGTAATAAAGGTAGAAGAGTGCCTTGATGACTAGAAAAATTCTCTAAAAACTGCCCAATGCTTAATCCAAAACTTAAATTAAACCAAAACTTATTCAGAGATGAGGATCAAAGAAAATCTTCTAGAGAGGGATTTGGTGAAGGAATTCTTGAGGCAGGTTCAAAAAATGAAAACATTGTTGCTTTATCTGCAGATTTATCAGACTCTGTTAAACTTGGAAACTTTGCAAAGAAGTTTCCAAAAAGATTTATTCAAACAGGAATAGCCGAACAAAACATGTGTTCCATCTCCTGTGGTTTATCCATGGAAGGAAAAATACCCTTTGTAGTCTCTCACGCAGTCTTTTTAGCCTACAGAAGTTATGACCAGATAAGACTATCTATTTGTATGAATAGTTCAAATGTGAAGATATGTGGATCCCACGAAGGGTTTTCAAATGGACCTGACGGAGCATCTGCAGAACCTTTGGAAGATATCGCAATAATGAGAGTATTACCTAACATGACCGTAATCAACACAATAGACTACGAACAAACAAAAAAAGCAGTTCTTGAGATTTCAAAACATAAAGGTCCTGTTTACTTAAGATTTTCAAAAGCAGAAACACCTCAAATAACAACAAAAGACACCCCATTTAAAATAGGAAAAGCTGATATTCTTATTGAAGGAAAAGATATTACATTAATTTCGTGTGGTTCGATAACATACGAGGCTTTAGTTGCTTCAAAAAACCTTAAAGCCAAGTACGGAATTGAAGTCGAAGTAATATCATCACATACTATAAAACCACTGGACGAAGAAACAATTCTTAAATCAGCTAAAAAAACAAATTTGGTAGTAACAGTAGAAGAACACCAAATAATTGGAGGTTTAGGAGGAGCAATTTCTGAGCTTTTGAGCGAAAAACTTCCCTGCCCCCTTCTAAGAATTGGGGTAAACGACACATTCGGAGAATCAGGAAGTTACCAAGACTTAAAAGATAAATACAGGATAAGTTCACATAACATAGAAGAAAAATTAGTAAACTTCATTAGAGATAAGGGTATTGATATAGTTGTTTTAAAGAAAAAATAAAAGATGAATAAAATAGACATACTAACAATTGGAGATTCAGCTATAGACGTAACGATGCATATTTCAAATGCAAATGAGATAAAAACCGAAGGATCTGATACTCCCCAAATATGCTTCATACATGGAAGCAAGATACCTGTTGATAAGTTTTTTACGTCAGCAGCTGGTAATTCTGTTAATGTCGGGGTTGGGTGTGGTAGATTAGGGTTAAAAACAGCAGTTTACACAGAAATTGGAGACGATCAAAACGGTCAAAAGATAATAGATGAGTTAACTAATACTGGGGTAGATACAACATACTGCATCAAAAATGAAGGGGATGTAACAGACGTCCATTCTATAATTGTGCATAATTATGAAAGAACCATCTTCTCTTATCATGCTCCAAGAAATTACAAGATACGAGATTGGCCAAAACCTTCATTTTTATACTACACGTCCATAGGACCTGGCTTCGAAAAATTCCAAGGTGAGCTTGTAAAATACATAAGAGAAAACCCAGGTATAGGAATAGTTTTCAATCCTGGCACTTATCAGATGAAAGCTGGTTTTAATTACATTAAGGATTTCTTGGAAGTTACAAACATATTGATATTAAACATGGAAGAAGCTTTAAGCATTGTTGGAGAAAAGCCACTTCCAAAAATTCATATAGATTTACAAAAAATGGGACCTAAGTTAACCGTCATAACAGATGGAAAAGACGGGGCAACAGCTTTTGATGGTGAGAATTTTGTCA
>CAZADQ010000051.1:0-4556 GCA_964483965.1 uncultured Candidatus Saccharibacteria bacterium | reverse complement strand
CATAAAAGGCTTAGCCGGGGTTTTTTCTAGTGACTCTGAAGCTGGAGAAATGGTTAGTAATTTACCATCTGAAAAAGTTGTTGGGGTTTGGGATGCAGAAATTAAGAAATTTAATGATGCTGAAGAGGTAAAAAAACAGGAAAAAAAGAAAAATGAAGATGAAAATAGCGATGATTCTTCTAATACCGACAAAGAAAACAACGAAGATAATAAAGTTACAGAAGAAGAGGCTAAAGTTTCTTCTGACGAGGTGGTAGAGGAAGAACCTGAAGAGTTATCTGAGCAGGATAAAAATAGTTTAAAAGAATAAAGTATAAATGGGAAGCAGCTTGCTTATTAACAATAAGATATTTAACAAACAGTTAAATTTGTATAATTTAATAAAAATATGGTTGATACTAAAAGAGATAAAACTGAAGATAACATTAGAGCGCCCATTGTTACATTTATGGGACATGTCGATCATGGTAAAACTAGTATCCTAGACAGACTAAGAAAAACTAGCGTTCAAGAAAAAGAATATGGAGGAATTACTCAGCACACAGGTGCTTATCAAATATCCCACAAAGACAAGAAAATAACATTTATTGATACCCCTGGTCACGCAGCCTTTGCCCAAATGAGATCAAGAGGTGGCAAGGCAGCTGATATTGTAGTATTGGTAGTGGCAGCTGAAGAAGGAGTAAAACCCCAGACCAAAGAGGCAATATCTCACATAAAGGCAGCCAAAGTACCAATAATAGTTGCTATAAATAAGATGGATAAACCTGGGGCAGATCCAAGAAAGGTCAAACAGGAATTAGCTCAAGAGAACATACTTGTTGAAGATTGGGGTGGGAGCGAACTTTGCGTCGAGTTATCAGCTAAAACAGGTGAGGGAATGGATAAACTACTAGATTCAATCCTTCTTCTTGCCGAGATTATAGGAATAAAAGGAGATCAAAAAGGTGAATTCGAAGCTATTATCATTGAATCAAAATTAGATAGGAAAAAAGGGGTGACTGCTTCTTGTATTGTTAGAAACGGAACTTTAAGAGTAGGTGATATGGTTTCTGCCAGTGGTTTTAATGCAAAAGTTAAGTCTTTGTCTGATTATAATGGTAATTTAATAAAGGAAGCTTATCCTTCTGATCCTGTTGAAATACTTGGTTTTAGTAATGTTCCTAATGTTGGAGATTTGGTATTAACCAAGGGAAGTGAACTCGCTGAATTGGCTCAAAGTGAGGATAAGATTGAGATTGTTGGTAAAGATGCAAAAAGAATGGTATCCGTTGTTTTAAAAGCAGATACTCAAGGAACATTAGAGGCTGTTAAGAGTAGCTTAGCGGATCTTGTCACTTCTTCTGCAGAAACAACTTATGCTTTGAAATTTCTTCATACAGGAACCGGAGATATAAATGAGTCTGATGTAATGCTTGCTCAAAGTAGCAAGGGAGTGGTTATTGGTTTTGATATAAGAATACCTTCTTCTGTTGAGGATTTAGCCGAATCATCTGGTGTATTAGTCAAATCCTACAAAACAATATACGACCTTATTGACGATGCCTCGAAGCTTTTGGAAGGTACCGCAGTAACTGAAATGTCTAAAGTCAAGGGAAGAGCTAAAATTATAAAGCTTTTTAAGCTTGAATCTGGAGATATTATAGCTGGGTGCAAGGTTCTAGCTGGTGCATTAAAAGTTAAATCTCGAGTAGCTATATATGACAAGAACCCCGCTGATCTTAAAAGAGAGGATGAAGCTTTATATAAAGGTTCAATAAAGAAGCTAAAGAAAGGAAAGGACGATATTGACATAGCTGGTAAGGATAATGAGTGCGGAGTTTTGCTAAACCCTCAGTTTGAAAGCATAGCTGAAGAAATGTATATAGATTATTTTATTTTTTCTCATTTAGACAATCCCGCAAGTATTTGACACTATAGGATTAATGTTGTACAATGCTTTAGATTCTGGTACTATGTTCTATCCTCAGGTTATTAGGTATTCCCTGCTCAAATCAAAATTAGTTTTTTTATAAATAATATGAATGTTGAAATAGATAAAACAAATCAAATAATAGAACTTTTTAGAGATGCGAAAAGCATTGCAATTACTCCTTCTAAAGTTGCAGGAGTAGACGCATTTGCTGCAGGGGTAGGTTTATACTTTGTGTTAAAAGAAGATGGAAAGAATGTCTCTCTTATTTACCCAGGGTCTATTCCTGAAGAGTTCGAAGGTTTAAATGGTTTAGACCTATCTTCAAATGCTAGTCAAAGAGAGCTTGTTGTTTCAGTTGACTACTCGGGTACAGAAGCTTCAAAAGTTAATTATTCAACAAATGACGATGTTCTTCAATTCTCATTAGGCCCTATTGATAAGGATTTCGATCTATCAAGAATTAGAACAAGTATAGTAGGTTGTAATTTTGATCTTATAGTAACAATAGGAGCTCAAGTATTGGAAGATCTTGGAAAGACTTATAATGATCTTGAAAGCGAGTTTTCGAAAGTTGATGTATTAAATATTGATAATACAGATAGAAATCAAAGGTTTGGAAATATTAATGTTGTCGATTCAAGTTCTGATAGTTTAAGTCTTTTAGTCTTAAACAAATCAGTAAATTGGAACTTTAGGTTGACAACTAAGTCAGCAGAGGCTTTACTAAAGGGAATAGCATTTAGAAAAGGTATTTAATGATTGATTTATATTAAGTTTTTTGTTATATTCTTTAAGTTAATTATGGCTTTACCTAAGGAAAAAAAGACACAAATTATAAAAGGAAGCAGATTGCACGACGCTGATACAGGATCTCCTGAGGTTCAGATTGCAATTTTGAGTGAAAGTATTTCTAAACTTTCCGAACATCTTAAGCTTCATAAGAAGGATAACCACTCAAGAAGAGGTTTGCTTCAAATGGTTAATAAGAGGAGAAGACTTTTGGCTTATTTGAAGAGAAAAGACGAGGAGAGATATACTCAAGTAGTAGAAAAGTTGGATTTGTCCAAGTAAGGACAAACATTGGGTAGAGGGAATTATCTTTAGGATTAGGAGGCAGGCTATTATGCACTTTTATGCATAATATTTTGAATCTTAATCCTTTAAAGACTAAAACCCCTATATTAAGAAAAAATGAATAAAATTATTAAAAAAGAAACAGAATTTGCTGGTAAGAAGCTTATTCTTGAGACAGGTGAGTTAGCACTAAGGTCAAACATGGCTATTAAAGCTACATACGGAGATACAGTTCTTTTAGTAACTGCAGTATCCGGCGAACCCTCTCCAGAAGCTGATTTCTTGGGGTTAAGGGTTCAATATGAAGAGAAATTATATGCTAGTGGAAGTATAAAAAGCTCTAGATTTGTTAAAAGAGAAGGAAAGGCTACTGATGACGCAATAATAGCAAGAAGATCAATTGACCACGCAATTAGACCACTATTTCCAAAAGATTATATGGATGAAGTTCAGGTTGTTGTAACTGTACTTTCTTTAGATGAAGATGCAGACCCTGAGTTTTTAAGTATGTTTGCAACTGCAGTTTGTTTACAGGCTAGCAATATTCCTTTTCACGGACCTGTTGTGTCAGCTAGAGTAGGCTTGATTGATGATAAATTAGTAATATGTCCTTCTCTTAAGGACTTAGAAGAGAAAAGCGATTTGGATATGATTGTTTCTTTTGTTGGAGAAGATCAGAGATTTTTAGCTGCGGAAGTAGAGGCAAATGTGCTTTCCGAAGAAAAGATACTTGAAGCAATAACCTTTGCTAGAGATAACGTTAAAAGTTTAATTGGTTTTTCACGTGATTTTATTGAAGAAATAAATCCCGAAGGTAATAAATATGAGTATGAATCGAGATTTCCTTCTAAGGAACTAATGAAGGAAATATCAGATTATTCAAAAGATAGGGTTGAAGAGATTATGAAAGATAAGAGCACTGATGCGGGAAAAGAGGAAATGGGAGATAGATTAGACGATTTGAAGAATGAGATTCTAAAAAAGTATGAGGGTGTTTATAAGAAGGTAGATATGGAACTCTCTTTTGAATCGGTCAAGAAAGATGTTGTTAGAAAAATCGTATTAGACGAGGGAAAGAGAATTGATGGTAGGAAACCAGATGAAGTTAGACCTATATCAATCAAAGTTAGTGTTTTACCAAGAACACACGGTAGCGCCTTATTCACAAGAGGTGAGACCCAGGGTTTAACGGTATGCACACTAGGTTCTCCTTCTGATGAACTTTTGATACAAGATATGTATGGAGAAAGAAGAAAGAGATTTATTCACTATTATAATTTTCCTCCATATAGTGTGGGTGAAGTTGGAAGATTTGGACCTCCAAATCCTAGAGAAATTGGACATGGTATGATCGCTGAGAAGGCTTTAAGACCTATGATTCCTGACCAAGAGGTTTTTCCTTATACGATAATGCTTGTTTCAGAAATAATATCTAGCAACGGCTCTTCTTCTATGGCTTCTACGTGTGGCTCTACCCTCGCACTTATGGATGCTGGTGTACCAATAAAAGATATGGTTAGTGGTGTTGCTATGGGTTTAATAATCGAGGATGAGACTTTTAGTAAGT
>CAZADQ010000050.1:0-4632 GCA_964483965.1 uncultured Candidatus Saccharibacteria bacterium | reverse complement strand
TTTCCCAAGGGTTTTCCTTGCGTAGGAACTTATTCAGTCCCCGTAGCCACAATTCGCCTTCCTGTCCACCAACCTTCTCAAGAAGGTCAGTGAGCGGTCCCTGAACTTCAGAGAACGCCAACCGAGTGCCATTTGTACTCATGACAGTCAATCCTTTCTCTACCTTATTTGGTAGTATATTGGTATAGGCTTATTATACTATAGGTAATATGAAAAGAGCAAATTAGTATAGTTAGTTCTTTTATAAAATCTCTTTTATCTCTTTGTATTTTGTAGAATATACTGATTTATAGGTTTTTCCAGACTCGAATAGTTTCCTACGTATTTAAATTCCTTTAAACCCGTTTTCTATCTATTTCCAATATTAACAATTATTGTATATATTATATACAGAGTATCTTTCTTAAAGAGAGGGTCTGTTTCGTTTATAAATATACCAATAATCCATATTTCCAACTTTTACTATGCTCACCAAAATATAAGTTTTTCCTACGCAATAATCTTTTGGATGTCTATCGTATGCATAGTTTACATAATAATCAGTTGTGCAGTTTGGAGATAGCTCAGCCTTTGCACCGTAGGATATCGCTTTTAATGATTTTGGACCAGCGATAGTAAAAGGTTTGTCATTTCCCTGCCTATCTTTAATAATTTCCTTATATACTTCAAATATCGCAACTCCAAACTGAGGTGATTTAAGTTCCTTATTTTTTCCATAAACACCTCCTAGAAGGGGATTTCCGTATGCGTGGTAATAGGGATATATCTCCTTGTACTGAGGAATTAAACTTACAATATACATTATAGATATGATTAAAATTATTCTAAGCCTTAACAGTGAAAATATAATGGATAATATTAAAAACAAGAAAGGGAAGAATATTAAAGAGTATCTCTCATCAGTTTTTGTAGAGACAGTGTAGGCTAAATAAAAATCTATTATTACTAATATGGAAAAGAGCAATAGCAATTTGTTAGTTAGACCACACTCTCTCTTTCTTATACAAGAGTAAATACAATAAAGAAAAGCGACAAAAAGCATTAAAGATGAAACAAATAAAATATACCAAGCACCATAAGAGAGTCTATAACTCATTACTTCCAAGTAATAGTTCCAAGGCATTTTTCTAATGGTTTTACTTAAAATTAAATTATCTGCTTTTCCTGAACTTCCTACTTCTCTTCTCCCCTCATATCCTATATTAACAACTCCTATTTTAAGCTTTTCAAAATATAAAGGGAAACTTCTTATTGGATTTGACCAAACTGCAGGGAATAAAATATAAATAAAAAGAATAGATGAGATACTAATTAGTAATAAACTCACAATCTTTCTTTTTATACCTAACCTCCCTAATACTAACATAAGAAAAACTATTGGTATGTAAATCAAAGATGAGGTTTTTGTTAATATTGCAAAAACTAGAAAAAAAGAACCTAAAAAAAGATAATACGATCTCTTTTTAATATAGAAATATTGGTAAAATGAAAGAAAAGACACCAGTATTGCATAAACCATCAATGAATCCAAATGAAAAAGTCTTCTCTCACCTAGGGAAAATGGTTCAAATATCATTAAGACGCTAAAGAGAAGTAAACCAGATTCAGATAAAATATCCTTTAGTAACAAAAGCGTTATCAGAAATAACAAAGTAACTACAATAACTACAGATGCTTTAGCTACATAATCGTAAGTGAGAAATGTATCCTTACTGTAAAGCCTGTAACCTTGATCTTGAAAATAGTTCCCTAGATTATAAAGTACAGGCCCTGTGATCCACATAAGAGTAATTCCTGGATGGTAAACTTGATAAGTCTCACTTAAATTTCCAGATACTAAACCATTTACAAACGCATTTGACCTGTTGTGCCAGTTTATACCATCCGGATTTATTACATCTACGTATAAACCAACAAAGCTCGTAATTAAAAACGCTAAAACAGAGAATACTATAATAACTATTTTTAAATTAATTTTTCTTATCTGTAAATTATACAAAAAAAGAATATTTATATCTTGAAATTATAATTGTAGTTATCCAAAGGACTCTATGTAAGTAAATACGAGGTTACTAATAATATAATTAGGGTAATTTAAGTAGAATCTTCATTCTTGATTTTTACCAATCCTATCTTTAGTATGTTCTTATGATTAAGGATAAGCTACTTCAAACTCTTCAAGACTTCCAGCAAGAATTTAGAGATTTTAGAAATGAAGCTAAAGAAGAGTTTAAGAGTATTAAAAAGGATGTTAGTGATTTGAAAAAAGATACGATTCTCGTTAAAAAAGACGTAAACGAATTGAAAAAGGACGTAGGGAACCTGAAAAGTGGTATGTTTGGTGTAAAAAAGACATTGTCTAGCCATACCTTATCTTTATTAAACATCGAAAATACAAATAAAATATATAGAGATATGTTTCAAATAAATAAACAGGGAATAGGAGAATTGAATATTAGAGTATCTACATTAGAAAGTAGATAAAATACACACTTAAACTAACTACGAAAGTATATTATCTGATAAAATATCCTAAGAAAAACTAAAGTTTCTTCTTACTTAGCTGCCAGAGTAGCTCAATGGTAGAGCAAGCGCATCGTAAGCGTTAGGTTGTGGGTTCGATTCCCACCTCTGGCTCCAATTTTTATACTCAAACAAATTTTACATTATCTTAACTATAGGATATAATATCTCAATCTTAAATAAGGAGGAGATGATGTTTGGTTTAGCAATTCTTTTTCTGTTCAATATCATAATGGGTATTGTCGGGTATCTAAAATATAGAGGGGGGGAGGGAGATCTGCTTGCACTCTTTCTTGTAGTAATTAATATTTTTGGGTTAATAGCGTGCCTACTAGCACCCAAAGAATGAAAACAAAGCCAGAGATTAAAACATAATACAATCTCTGGCTTTATTATTTCTATACTCTAATAACTGCGCGTGATTTTGGCACGATGGCATAAGAAAAGATTTGCTTAAATTTATTTAACAAGGAATACTGTAGATAGGTTTACAAATTGTGTTATTATTTTCTTATGACAGCAAGTAAAATCACTCCGTATCCAAAAACAACAGCTTCGGAAAGACTATTAAGACAAAAGCTCAGAAAAACACTAATAGGAATAGGGGTCATATTTGTATTGGGTGTTTTAATGTTATTCTTTTTTGCTCCTCAAGTTGGATCTCTATTTGGATTTCTTTCAAAGTATAGGAATGATCCTGGTTATACCCCTACTCCAAAACCAATGCCGCCTGTATTTCTTAATGTACCTGAGTCTGTAAAGGAAGATACAATTACTTTACAAGGTAAGGCACTATCAGGAAACACTGTTAAACTTTATGTAAATGGTCCTGAAAAAGCCAGTACAACTGCTGGAAGTGATGATATATTTAATTTTTCCGAGGTAAAACTTAATCTTGGAACAAATACAATATTTGCCAAAGCACTGGATGATATGGGAAACGAAAGCGAAACTTCAGAATTTTTAATAATAAAATACGATAAAGACAACCCAAAGATTGAGATAACTAATTTAAAAGATGGGGATGTGGTTAAAAACTTAAATAAAAGGGTAGAGATCGTAGGGAAAGTAAATGAGAAAGTTTCAATAATGATAAATGAGAAACCTGTAATTCAAAAGGCTGACTTATCCTTTGACTTTTTCTTAAGCGTTAACAACGAAGGAGATGTAAAAATAAAGGTGGGAGCAACAGATACAGCCGGAAACAAATCAGAAGAGGAAATTGTAGTTAAGTATGTGAAGGGATAATAAAAAGTAAGCAAAAAGTAAAATACATTATCTGAGGATAAAAAAGAGAGTTTATAAACTGAGACTCCAAGAGCAACCCAAGAATTAAACAAATAATAACCATCCAATTCTCCTTTTTTTCAAATATGTTCTCGATAAGTGGAAATAAAAAAGCTAATAAGTAAAAAATTATTCCTATTACGCCTGTTGTAGCCATAACTAAAAGAATGCTTGAGTCTGAGCCTGACCCCGAATGGATATCGACAGTATCGGGAGTTAGAAAACCATATTCCTGTTGAACATACCTATACATATTAAAACCAACACCAAGCCAAAAACTATCTTTAATTATATCCATCGTGTTACCCCAAGAAGCAACTCTCAGACTTGCTGAATCTGCAGGGTCTGTAATACCGGATATTCTAGTTTGTATCCTAGGAATGGCAAAATAGGCCAAGAAAGATAGTATAAAAGCCACAAACAGAAGAGATCTTGATCTAAATAACCCGTATATAAGAATTACAACAGCAAGCATTCCCCAAGCACTTCGCGAGAATGTAAAGAACAAAGCAAAAAGAATTACTAGAAAATATAAATACGTTAAATTCTGTATTTTCTGATAATTTTTTATCTTAACGCTTAAGCCCTTTGGAAACATTTTCTCCATCAAAATTATTAAGCATAAAACTAAGTATGCTCCAACAAAATTAGGATCAAAGAAAGTAGATGCTAGTCTATTCTTATGAGGATCCCAACCAAGCTCGGGATTTAAAATTGAAAAATCGGGTAACAAGATAAGCTGTATAAACCCTAACAGAGAGACTAATACGCCAGATAAGACAAATGTGTTTAGTACTCTTTCCTTTCTTATCATTTTTTTAT
>CAZADQ010000049.1:0-4638 GCA_964483965.1 uncultured Candidatus Saccharibacteria bacterium | reverse complement strand
CCTTTTCATCAGAGGAGCCGTATTTATAAACAACCCAAGAGTTCAATATGTCGGCCATTTCTTTTTCTGTAAGCCAGGGGCTCGATCTTCCGCAATTGCTATTGTTGTTGTAGCTTTTCGTATACCAGGCTTTATAGAACCAAGGAGAACCCCCTCTTTTTTCGTAGGCGTTACCATCTTGCCATGACTCAAATCTGTCATCCCCTTTTGCGTCCCACCCAGCTTGGTTTAAGTAACCTCCTGTTGTGGAGGAGTACTGTGATGTTGTTGGGTTATCTAATATTTTTCCTTTTGTTTCGTCTACTGCTTTTTTCCAATTACTGTATTTACCGTTTTCTACATCTTTAGCTTTTGTTTCGTTAAACACCTGGCACGCTTGTGTTGTGCATATAGGTTTATTTGATCTGTATGCGTACGTTCTAGCAGCTATTGCTTGAGCTTTTAGTGCATCTAATGGCCAGTCACTTGGCATTTCTGCTATTCCATACAAATAGTGTTGATAACTCATTTCTCCGTGTCCTTGAACGTTTATCATTTTTTTCTTATCTTCGGACCACTCTGATTTAAGACCTACTTTGTAGTAGAACTTTAGTATCTTTTCGTAACCCTGACCATCTTGGGCTCTTCCTCTTGCTCCGTACTGACTCATTCCGTTGTAGTGTGTGTAGGCTCCAAAAGAGAACGCAGCGAAAGCGGGCCTGCTTGAAAAGGAAGGATCCGGGGTTTTCTTTACTATTTCTTCGTAATCTCCAACAGTTCCGTATTCGTCCCCATACTTTAAGCTTAATATTTGATCTTGGAGTTTTTCTAATTCCTGCTCGTAACCAACCTTTTTTTCTTCTAGTTCTTTGTATTCTCCTTCCTCGGATGTTTTTTTAGTTGCTAGGTCGTTCTTTAGAGCTATTAGATTGTTTTGTGCTAGTTCTAAATCTTTTTTTAGTTCTTCAGATTCTTTTTTGTTTTCTTCGAACTGCCTTATCTCTGAATTTAGTGCCCCAATTATTTTTAAGGTTTCTTCACTTGTTGCTTTATTAAATGCGTATAAAAATGTAGATAGTTCAAATCCAGTTAGATCTACATTTTCGTTTTTAGCGAATAGTATTTCTAAGTCACTTATTATGTTTTTCTTTGAGTAGTTTCGAAGAAGGTTGTTTCTAAATTTTATCTTTTCGGATAGTTTTAGGTTTCTGTCTTCAAGATTTTCGTTTATTAAATCAAGTTCTTTTTTTGTTTCATCTATGTTGTTTTGAACTTCGTTTAGTTGAGATTGAGTCACATTAAGTTGAGATGAGAGTTGATTTATTGAATCTAGAGTGGAGTTTATTTTAGATTTAGTTGTATTTAGTTTATTTTGTGTTTCTTGTTCTTTTTTAGCGTAACATTCTATTTGATCATCTTTATCAGATATGTCTTTGCATTCATCTTTTGCATAGGCTGTAAATTGGTTTGTTGAGATAAATGAAAAGAGAATAAAAAAGACTGTGGCTAGAGGCACCAAGATGTTTTTTGTAGAAAGTTTATTTGGGCAAGAGAACATATTTATATTATACATTGTGTTGGAATTATTTTGACGTGGTAGAATTTTAGTATGAAAAAGTTTGTTTTAAAATTTTTGATTATTTTACCCATTATTTTTTTTGGCCATAGCAAAGCTTTGGCAACTTGTTTTCCTGGCGCAGGTGGTTTAGGAGAGGAGGCTTGTTGTACAAATACTACGGAGTACTGTGTTACCGGTGATAGTAACTGCGGTGGGTGCACGTGTGCCTCAACCGATTTAACAGCTGTAGATTTAACAGTTGTAACTGATGCCCGACCCGTAAATTATACGGCGGAGACTGTTTGTTGCTACGCACCAGCACCAGGTTCTAATGCATATAATTGTACTAATGAATTAACTTGCAAAGAAGAAAACGAACCGTGTTCTTCAGCTTCTGAGTGTTGTGCGGAGTTTCCAACATGCGATTTTAAGGCTGGGTATAATGGTTTGGTCTGTCAAACTGGTTCTTTAGAAGATAATTGTTCGGACCCTGTGTATTGGCGTGATAATCCTATTACTTGTTGTGGAAACCAAGGTGGTGTAGGAGAGGAGTGTTGTCAACAGAATGCTTACCAGACTGCGTGTTACGCTGAAGGTTGTTATTGTAGCAGTGGTGCATGTACACAAATTGGTGGTTATTGGAAATGTTCTGGGGGTTGTGGTGATGGAATTATGGAAGGAAGTGAGCAGTGTGGGGAGGGTGACAATGCTGCGTGCAGAAGTATATGTGGTAATGATGCAACTTATGAATGTAATAACTGCATGTGTGAGTGTCATCCTACTGAACCCCCACAAGAACCCGGTGAAGTTCACGACCTTCTTTATAGTGGCCCTATTATAACTAGTTTAGCTGATTTAATTAATCCAATAGCTATGGTTTTATACTATGCTGGATTATTTATTGGGGTATTTTTTATTGTTTATTCTGGTTATAGACTTATGGTTAGCCAGGGTGATCCTCAGCAAGCAAAAGATGCACAGGAGCAATTAACGGCCGCAATACTAGGAATTATGTTCATACTATTGGCAAAAGCAATTGTGACAGTTATAATTAACTTGATTGGTTTACAATAAAGTTTATGAAATTTATATATTTATTTAGATTACTAAGGGGGTGTAATTAAATGTTAAAACAATTATTTATTTCAAAAGCACATGCTGCAATGACTACAGACCCAATTGGAGGTACAGTATTTAATAATCTAACTATCGGTGGTTTATTCACAATGGCTACAAACCTACTAATAATTATTGGTTTAGGGTTGGTTCTTGTCTTTTTAGCTTTGGGTTTTATTAAATTCATTACATCCAAAGGAGATAAAGTTGAAACAGATACAGCACAGAAGTGGGTAACATACGCAGTACTTGGAGGAGTTGGATTATTTGCAGTCTACGCAATTAAGTCAGTAATAATAAATTTGGTTGGTGGCTCAGATCCTTTAAGTGAAACAAACGTTCCGTCAGGTAAATAATATTTATTAAATCTGAGGTACGAGTTATTTGAAGACGCGTTTACTTACCAATGTTTATTTTGTTTTTTTTGGATGGAGAATATTTTTATGTGGGGTAACTTGACAGGTCCACTTACTTTTATAACAGGAGGCGAAAGTTTTACCAGTGTTGGATCTGTGGTATCAGCTGTGGCCAATGTATTTTTGTTTATTGCTTTTGGTTTGTCTTTCGTTTCATTGGCATTTTCCTTTATTCAAATTGTTACTAGTGCAGGTGATATTAAGAACTTAGAAAAAGCAAAAAGATCGTTGTTGTGGTCAGTTATCGGAATGCTTATCTCCCTTTCTGCCTATGCCTTGGTGTCAATACTATATCAGCTTATTGGATGAGATAGGCAAAGAAATACAAACTAGCATTAATTCTTAATAAGAATATGAATACAAAATTAAAAACATTAATATTTTCTTTGTTTACTATGATATATTACTTTAACTTTGTAGTTTCCTATAGTGCTGGTTTTGATGGTGGTGGAGGCGGTGGTGGAGGCAGTACCTCTGGTTCAGGAGTTTACTCTTTTGGGTCTCTTCAACAATCTATAATGAATATTTTTAACGCTTTTATAGGGGTTGTTGCTGCGGTACTAATTGTTATGATAGCTTACGGTGTATGGAAGTCTTCTATGGCAACGGGAGATCCTAGAGGTTTGGAGGGAGCAAAACAAACCTGGATTTACGCTCTTTACGGATTTTTTGTAGTAGTTTTATTCGGTGTAATTTTTTCTATTATTGCAGGATGGTTTGGGGCCCCTGTTTTAACTCCAGCTGCTTTACTAAGCAATGTGTTTGCGGCTCTAGAGTCTTTGATAAGTGTGCCCAGTAATAATATGCATTAGCAATATTTTCTAGAGTTCTTAATACTAATCTATATATAGTACGTAATATTCCCAATCTTCAATCTCTCTTTCTAATCTTGTTTCTATTTCTTCTACAGCTTTATTTGTTAAATTATTTTTTAAATCTTGTGTACTAGCTCTACTTATTTTTACTCTAATTCTAAATTGATCTTTTTCTAAATCCCATACTATTACATATTCATTATTATCTATTGGAAATTTTGTATACCAGGGATGCTCATCATAAAAAAGTTCAAGTTGTTCTGAAAATGCAATTTCATTTTTGTACATTGTTTTATAGTCAAAAGAGTCATTATTTTGCTCGTCTTTTTTATCTACGCTTGCCGGAGGATTCTCATGATAAGGAGATTTACTTTCTTCATCTCTGTTGTCTTGCATTAACTCTTCCTCTGTTTTTTCTTTCTCTTGTCTTGATGTGTATCCTGGTATGGGAGAACTATCTTGATTTTCTTTTAAAGATAGAAGAATAAATGTAACTACTATAAAAATAGATATTAAGCTCACTACAAATATCGCCTTCTTATTTAATAATATTTTTTTAATCATCACTGTGAGTTCCAAAACCAAGTACAGTAAGACCGCCGATAGAGCCAACTGTGTCACCGCTTCTTGATAAATCAACAGTTCTGTAACCTGCGTTTGATTCAACTGTTGTTACATAGTCTTGAGTTACTGAGTAAACTATTCCTACATGTGTAGCAGTTGAACCCCCTCTTGAGTAAAATATAACATCTCC
>CAZADQ010000048.1:3350-4663 GCA_964483965.1 uncultured Candidatus Saccharibacteria bacterium | reverse complement strand
CTTTCACTCGAGCCTAAAGGTGCCCTGTGTTGAACAATAACTGGCTTTTCTTTCCCATCTTTGTCAATATATTTTAAACCAAATCTTTCAGGCATATACAAATCTATTTGATTTGTTGATATTCCATATTCTGTACCTATGGCTGATTTAATTTTGAAATCCATCTTAGGTCCATAGTGTGCTGCCCCTTCGTTTACTACAGTGTATTTAACCCCAGATTTGTCTAGTGCATCTTTTGTTATCTTTTCAGCTTTTTCCCACATCTTCTCATCTCCATGGTATTTATCCATTTTCTCCGGATCTCTTAAATTCAGTTCTACATGGTAGTTATTCAAACCTAAAGTATCGTAGTAGTATCTGTGTAAGTTCACTATTTCAACAAAAACATCTATTGCTTGCTCTTCTGAACAATATACATGGGCATCGTTCTGACAGAATACTCTTGGCCTTAAGATTCCGTTTATTGATCCTCTATTCTCATATCTTGCTACGGTGCCGTATTCAGCTAATTTTAATGGTAAGTCTCTATAAGTTCTTGTTTTTGAAGAGAAAATCATATGGTGAAAAGGACAATTCATTGGTTTTATGAAATATTCTTCTTCTCCTTCTCCAGGAACAGTTACTTTAAACATTTCTTCTTCAAAGTATGGAACATGTCCGGATATCTCAAATAATTTTCTTTTTGTCATGAAAGGAGTTGCTACTCTAGAATAACCCCATTTCTCTTCTGTTTCTTTTCCCCATCTTTCAAGCTCTTCCCTTATAACCATGCCGTTAGGAAGCCATACAGGAAGTCCAGGACCTATTTCTTCAAACAATGCAAACACTTCAAGGTTTTTATTTATGTTTCTATGGTCTCTTTTCTTTTGTTCTTCTACCTTTTCCAAATATTCATTTAACTCCTCTTTGGAAGGAAATGCAGTGGCATAAATTCTTGTTAACATTTTGTTTTTTTCACTACCTTTCCAATAAGCTCCAGCTACGCTTAAAAGTTTAAATGCAGGTACATTGCTTGTTCTTCCAATGTGATTTCCAGCGCATAAGTCTATATCATAATATTTGCTATCTTTTTCCCCTATTTCACAAACTGTGGTCTTTGATCCTTCTTTTTCCAATTCATCAATCATTTCCCATTTGAATTGATTATCCTTGAATATATCCTTTAATTCTTCATAAGAGGCTTCCCTTCCTGTTATTGGAAGGTTGGCGTCTATAATATCTTGCATCCTTTGTTCGATCTCGGGGAAGTTCTCCTCAGTTATTGTTTTACCAAACTCTATGTCAAAATCCCCATAGAACCCATCTTCAATCGG
>CAZADQ010000048.1:0-3340 GCA_964483965.1 uncultured Candidatus Saccharibacteria bacterium | reverse complement strand
CTTTCAACTGCCATATGCATAATATGTTCAGAACTGTGTCTTAAAGGGAACAAAGGACTATCTTTTAATTTGTCTACTACCTTTTCTTTTTTCATAACGTCTAATTAATAGTGATTATATATAAATTTTAAGCAAATTAACACTAGTTTTTTCTTAAAGATTTACTTTACAAAATAGTAAGTATCAATATATGGAGGGTATAATCAAGATTATGATACTAAATATATACAAAGAGAAGAGCTGGACTAGTTTTGATGTTGTGGCAAAGATAAAAGGAATGTTAAGAGGTAAATACGGTGGGGGAAAAATTAAGAAGGTTGAAAAAGTAGGTCACGCAGGAACATTAGATCCTCTAGCTGAAGGTGTTCTAATTGTCTTAACGGGAAATGATACAAAAAGACAAGATGAGTTTATGAAGATGGAAAAAACGTACTTGTCTGAGATTGCTTTTGGAATTACCACTCCCACATACGATTTAGAAATAATCCCTAATGTAAATGATAAGCAAATGAAGTTAAATGAAATTAATAAAGAACTTAATAAAATACTGTCCGAATTTGTCGGAATTATAAACCAGAAAGTACCTCCCTATTCTGCAGTTAAGGTTGGTGGTAAAAGGCTTTATAAAAAAGCCAGAAAAGGAGAGATAAAAGAGGATTCGATTCCTTTAAAGAATATATCAATATATGAAATAAATATATTAAATTCTAAAGAAATAGAAATTGAAACAAAGATAGGATTAAAAACATTTCCTGTATTTGAAATTGAAGTTAGGTGTTCATCAGGTACTTATATTAGATCTCTTGCAAATGATTTAGGAAGAAGAATAGGTACAGGGGCTACTCTTGTAGATTTAACAAGAACAAAAATTGGGAATTTTGAAGTAAAAGATTCTGTAAAAATATCTGATTTAAGATTTTAAATCCTTTTAAACTTAGTAAAAATGAAACAAGGTACTTTGTCTGGATGTAGCAAGTGCCAGAACAAAGTACCTTGGTAATAGGGCATTCAGTTGGACAGTTACTAACTAGTATCGTCTCAACCTAATGCCTTTAAAAAACTTCCTTCCTCTTTTTTTATCACATTCATATTTTCCGGATTCGCCGGCTTATAGAGCCCAGAACTCTATGCCTATAAAGGCGACCGACAGGCGGCAGGTAGTTAAAAAACCCCAATAGGCTGAAAGCGTCCGGAGCGCTTTGCCTATAAAAAAATCTAATGAACATGTGGCCTCCCACTTGTTCCGCTAAATAACGAATAAATATTTTATTTATACAAAATAATATATTTTTAGGTTATTTTCTTATACTTCCTCCTCTTTGTTCTGATCTCAGAACAATATTCTAGGGGTATTTATACCATATCCAGGTGGCCTTGTCAACTATAGGTTTATATGACTAACTAGAATCTTAACACTTCTCTTTCTATCGTTTCTTTTTCTATTCTCACAAACTTTGTCTTTTTTAAAATTATTAAAATTAAATTTATTATTTGGGAATATAGAATATAGGAAATCCAAGAATATATTTGGAAAATACCAAGGACAAGCAATGCTAGAGTTGGACTAAAGAACTTTCTGTATGGTTCAACAACATCATTAACTTTGTTAGCAACTGATTTTTTTATTGAACCACTTATACTGTTTCCAAAACTCTCTTCATTATTTGTTGATAAATTTGAAAATATATCTGTTATACCAAGACTTTCAAGTACGGTTAAAATAACCTGAGGGTTTTTTTCCCGAACATTTTGTACCTCTGCCTGATCTGTTTTTTTAGTTATTTCATTTTCGTATCCTTGCATTACAGCTTCTTTTATAGGTTTTTCAGTTATATCTGCTACTTTTTGTCCAACATCTATTGATAACACTTGTTCTGATACCAAAAGAACTGAAAATCCTGCAAAAACACTAACAACGAATAGAAATCCAGTTACCGCGTTTCTAGCAGAGTGTCTTATTTTTAATACTGTAAGATTATCTTTTAAAAAGTAGCTTCTTCTAACGTTGTACAAGAAAAGTAAAAATATTACGGAGGAGCCTATCAAAGCTTCAACTACTCTGTATCTACTTAAAAAACCAAATGATATCAAGAAAACTATCAAAGGTGATATAAGAATCTCTCGTTTCTTTTCTAGAGTTTGGGAGATAACCGCCAATATGCATATTGATAAAAGAAGGTACATTATTAAATACAGCGAAAAAGGTTTAGATATTGAAAAGTAATCTTGTTTTAAGACAAACTCTAAGATTGTCCTTAGAACTAGAAATACTGTAAAACTGAACAAAAAGTATAGAAGTGACTTCTTAATTATAGATGTTTTACTAATCACCCAATAAGTATAAATACAGTTAATGATACTTACAAGTTAGTTGTGATGTTCTTCCTCTTCTGCCTTCATTGCTTCTTCTCTTGTAGTATGTATTGTTCCATCTGGGTGATTGGCTGGGCTATAAATTGTGTAGAGTTTCAAATCTTCTGTTTCACTAGTGTTAATTATATTGTGTTCTGTTCCTGCAGGGATTACTATTGCAAACCCATCTGATATTTCATACTCTTTCCCATCTGCAATTACTTTACCCGTCCCACTATCAATTCTGAAGAATTGATCTACATTGTTATGAACTTCCATTCCAATGTCTTCTGTTGGTTTTAAGCTCATAACAACCAACTGACTATGTGGGTTTGTTGATAGAACTTTTCTAAAATTTGTATTTTCGAGAGTTAATTTTTCTATATCATCCACAAATATCGGCATATATTCTCCTTAAATAAATTTAAAATCTACTCCCCTCTCTCTCTCTAGTCTATGTTACTACTTTTTGAGAGTGGTTAAAAGAATGGAATTATTACAGCTGCTCGGGTATGGACTGTTTAGGAATAACTATATATTTTTGAAAATATTCTTTTATTTCTTCTAATCCCATTATGCATTTCTTTTCAACAAGAATAAATGGTAAACCTACATCATTTATATTTAAACCACAGTATTTTGCAACAATTGCCAGTTCATTTGCATTTTGCTTTTCTTGGTAAACCTCTTTCTTTGTGATTGTGATTTTTTCTTCAATTTTGTTTTCCTCAATAAACTTCTCCAACTCTCTGCAGTAAGGACAGGTTACTCCGTAGTAATAAATTGGATTATCTGAACTAACTATTTCTTCAACATTTTGATTTTCTCTCTGAATTCTCTTGCTTTCTAAGGTAATAATTCCAAGAAGAGTAACTATAGTTAATATTGCAAATACGGTTACTAGTTTTTTACTCATGTGGATAATTATAAACCATTATTAGTTTAATGACTCATTAGATTTTGTAATGCCTTTTTGGTGGGCGGTAAT
>CAZADQ010000047.1:2403-4857 GCA_964483965.1 uncultured Candidatus Saccharibacteria bacterium | reverse complement strand
ATTAAAGTTCAAGGGGTTCTTCTTAACTTAAAAGATATAGCCGATGAAGAAGAAGTAATTGGAAATGAAGAGGTGAGTAATGAGATAGAGGAGATAGCTGAAGAGGTTGAAGATAATGCGGTAGATACAACTGAGCCTCTCGAGGAGTTAGAAGATCAACCACAATGGAAGACTATTCTTATGGGAACCGATTACAAGAATTTAGGGCAACTAAGAAGTAGTATGGTTAAAGCTGAAAATGGAATCAGAAAATTGACAAGAACAATGGAAAAACTAAAGGCTAAAGAAAGTGATACTGTTATCCAAGAGCAAATAGGTGTGTTAAATCAAGAAAGAGAAAGAATTGGATTAATAATAAAAGAAAATGAAGAGAGCTTTAGTTTATTGGGATGGGTCTCCAAATTACTATCTGGTTACGAAGACAGTGATACTGTAACTGAAACAACTCAAGAGACTGCAGAGTAGGGTAAATTATTTACTTAAATATTAATACTTAGATATTTAGAGACTGATATTTATATTTGGCCAGAAGTATAAAAGAAAAGTTACTCGTGAAACCTTAATGGAATTCTCAAACTATCGTTCTGTTCCTCAATATCTGAAGGATTGTTCTTTCTCAGATCAAGTAGTCCGTCATTATCCTGTGGTTCTGGAAAATTTATTATTACTTCAAAATCTACGTAGTCTTCTGTCATCCATTCTCCTAACGCAAAGGCATTGACGTCCACGAATGAATCTCCCACCCCATAATATAGTGTAATAGGAAACTCTCCTTCAAAATACCACGTACCTTTCGCCTTTCCTTTTACAATGAGAGGACTTGTTACTATATCGTTAGGTTTTGGATAGTAGACTATTATCTCAGAATCTTTTTTAGTATTTTCCAAAACGTTCTCAACAATCTCTGGTTTTTGACTTATGGATAAAGCAATAACGCTAATTATTCCAAGGATTAAGATTAAAACGAAGAGAGAAAACATTACCTTCTTATTCACATTGAAAATTATAACACAGCTGTTTATGAGAAAATTAGTTAGTATTTTCTTGAGGCTTGATGAATTTAACGTATCCTAAAAGTAAAGAAATTAGAAGACCTATTGATACAACAAGAAATCTAAACATATTATCTTCAGACCCAAACCCACGTATTACACTGTATATCAGAGTTATAACCCCACCTAGCAGTAAACCGTCAGCTATTATTAAAATCTTTTTAAAAAAAGTAAGACTTGCGATAACTATTAGGATAGAGGCTATTATAGCTATAATTGATACGTTTCTGTTATATATTTGAGATTTAGCTTGATATAATTTCTCTTCTTTGTCGAATTTTTCGGCTTCCGATTTAAATTCTGAATACTGAGCCGGGTCCTTTGACATTTCAAAAGATCCAAATTTAAGAAAGACAGGTTGCTCCGGGTACTTAGGTCCTGGGTAAAAAGCAGCAATTCCTACCCCTACAAAGACAGAAAGAAATATTCCTATTAAAAAGGTATATATTATTTTAAGTGTCATGTGCTCACCATCTATTTTACTCGTATTGTTTGATGCAAACAATATAAAAATTACTATTATAAGAGAGATAACCCCAATCATTATAGCCATTATTACAATATTACCACTTACACTGATATGTATTGTGAATTTAAATACTATAAAGATAAGAAATAAGAATATAACAAAGTACATATCTTTCTAACGTTATTAAAAATTTAAATAAGACTAGTGAGGTGCAGTAAAAGTACAAGCGAGTAAGTAGTTGACAAGTTTCGACTGTGTGGTATTATGAATATGTATTCATAAGATATTTTAGAAAAGGAGGTGATATAGATGCCATATTTTGATGGAACAGGTCCTGGAGGACAAGGTCCTTTGACCGGAAGAGGTTTTGGACCCTGCGGAAATGGTAGAGGTATTGGAAGAAGAATGGGGTTTGGTAGAGGTTTTAGATCTTGGTTTTCCAATCCAACAAAGACAGAGATAAAGGAAGATCTTGATCAATACAGAAAGGGTTTGGAAGAAGAATTGGAACAGGTCAAATCCGAGCAAAAGAAACTTGAAGAGGATAAGTAGAAGTGAACCCTCGTCTGTGTTATAAAAACATAGACGAGGTTCACCCGTAGTAATAATTTTACCAGAAAGTCTATGACAAGACCAAGAATAAGACGTTACTTAAAATTTAACCCAAATGTTTATTACTTTAAACCAAGGGGAATTCCTCTTAGAGATCTTGAGGAAGTTGAACTCTTAGCTGATGAAATAGAAGCTGTAAAACTGTATTTAGTTGATGGTTTAGATCAAACAAAATCTGCTAAGAAAATGGGTATATCACAGCCTACATTTGCTAGAACTATTGATTCAGCAAGCAAGAAAATTGCCGAAGCTCTAATTAAAGGAAAGGCAATAAGAATAAATAAAATACCTTTTATAAGTTGCCAAGCTCTTGTTTCCTTA
>CAZADQ010000047.1:0-2393 GCA_964483965.1 uncultured Candidatus Saccharibacteria bacterium | reverse complement strand
ATGAATAAATCTGTATGAAAATTACTAATCTGCTAAAAATATTACTCATTTTTTATATTTTTTTGACGTTTTTAGTAACTGAAAATACGTTTGCACAAGAAATAGATGTTTCATCTGTACAGAAAACATACGAGGGAGTAGTTAGAAGAGTGATTGAGGAGAGCAAAAATACTAGCGGGGGATATTATCAAGAGCTTGAAGTTGAGATAATAGATAAAGACCAGAATGGTAAAATTTTGAATGTTGAGAATGGTTCTTACGATACACCTGTTTCTCAAAAATATATAAAAGGCGATACCTTGATATTAATGGGATTTCAAGATGAGGATGGTAGTTTGAAATTATATGTAAGTGATTATGTTAGAAGAGGTCAGTTACTATCCCTGTTTTTTATATTCATAATATTGTCGGTTATTATTGCAGGTAAGAGAGGCATTACTTCATTTGTTGGAATGGTGATAACATTTTTTATTATATTTTCTTTTGTTTTACCAAAAATTAGTTCTGGATCCAGTCCAATTAATATTATCCTTCTTTTTTCAGTTATCGCTATTCCCGTTACTTTCTATCTTTCACATGGTTTAAATACAAAAACAACAGTTGCCATCATAGGAACCATTATTTCACTTGCTATCACAGTAATTCTTTCTGCTATATATGTAGGTAGCGCTAAGTTGACTGGTTATACTACTGATGAAGCTTCATTCTTGCAAATAATAAAAGGTGGAAATATTAATATGCAAGGAATTCTTTTGGCGGGAATCATAATTGGATTTTTAGGTGTTTTGGATGATATTACTGTTTCTCAATCTGCAATTGTTTTCCAGTTAAAGAATGTAAATAGAAAACTAAAATACTATGATTTATTTAAAAGATCTATGGATGTAGGAAAAGATCATATTGCCTCGATGATTAATACATTAATTCTTGTTTATACTGGAGCATCTTTACCACTACTTCTTCTTTTTACTGATACTTCAAAAACATTTAATGAAGTTGTAAATTATGAAATAATATCTTCCGAAATAATTAGAACTTTGTTAGGAAGTATTGGATTAATATTGGCAGTTCCAATAACAACTGCTATAGCTGCTTTTTTTGCAGATACAATGGAAGGGGGCGATAAAAGATGAAAATATTAAAATTTGGTGCAGTTTGGTGTTCAGGATGTATTATTATGAAGCCAAGATGGCAGGAAATTGAGAAAGAGATGCCTAATCTCGTAACAGAATACTATGATTTTGATAAAGATAAGGATGTGGTTTTAAAATACAATATAGATAATAAGTTGCCGGTTTTTGTTTTTCTCGATAAAAATGAGAATGAACTATTCAGATTAACAGGAGAACACGAAAAAAGTAAATTAATAAAAATAATTAATGAAAATATCAATAAATAAAATGAAGTCTACTAAATACTTATCAGTTCTGATATTTGTTTTTTTTATTTTGTTGGGAAATATACGTACATTTGCATCTGAAGAAGTTAACCTCTACTTTTTTTGGGGTTATGGATGTCCTCATTGTGCTAAAGAAAAGGTGTTTTTAGAGAATCTTGCACAAAAAGATACCGGTATAGTTCTATATGATTTTGAGGTTTACAACAATATAAAAAACAGAGATAAGCTTATGGAGGTTGCTCAGAAACTTAATACAGAGGTGAGTGGTGTTCCTTTTCTAGTTATTGGGGACAAGTATGTAGTTGGTTATTTAAGTGACGAAACTACAGGGGTAGAAATAGAAAGGCTAATTGACGAACATAGAAAAAATGGATGTTTTGACATATTTAATAATACAGTTTCTGATGAAATTTCATTTACAGAAGGTTTAACTGAATCACAAGGAATTTTAATTTCAGATAATTTACAAGATCCAGTGGAAGTTATACAAGAGCAGGAAGATGTTAACGACGAAGAATGCACTCAAAGTAGCGATGAGAATAAACCCGTACTTCCAAAAATCGGAAATATGGATTTAGAGAAACTATCACTGCCAGCTCTGACTATTGTTCTTGGATTTTTGGATGGTTTTAATCCTTGTGCAATGTGGGTACTTCTTTTTCTTATAAGTCTTCTTATAGGTATGCGGGATAAGAAGAGAATGTGGATACTAGGTATTGCCTTTATAGTATCTTCTTCTTCTGTTTATCTTCTTTTTATGATTGCTTGGTTAAACCTGTTCTTATTTGTTGGGTATATATTTTGGGTGAGAGCCTTTATTGCTGTAATATCAATAACCGGCGGTTTTATGAGTCTAAGAAAGTTTTTAAGCAAAGACACATCTGGATGTGATGTTGTGGGGGATGAAAAGAGAAAGAATGTTTTTGAAAGATTGGGAAAAATAACATCTAATAAATCCTTTGGCGTGAGACTATTGGTAAGAACAATTTTGCCG
>CAZADQ010000046.1:280-4995 GCA_964483965.1 uncultured Candidatus Saccharibacteria bacterium | reverse complement strand
AATGACAATAAATACAAACAAACAAGAAATTAGAATAAATGAAAAAGGACAAACTCTTCTGTTTGTTGTAGTTGCAGTTACCATAGCCTTAGCTGTAGGAGCTTCTATCTCTTCAAGAACACTAAACTCCCTAAGAAGAGTATCAAGATCAGATACCTCCTCAAGAGTAATGGCAGCAGCAGAAGGTGGTATAGAAAATCTTTTAAAACATAACTACGCGTCGTTAGAGTTAGCTATGACTCCTAGTGAGGTAAATTGCAGTGCTGTTGGTGCTAGTTTCATATCTTCTAAGAATACATGTGTTTATGTTTTTTCTGGTTCCCCAGATCAAAAAAATTGTGACTGTGGTTCTTGGGTAAAAAGTACCGAGTGTGGTACAGATGGTTGTTCTAACCAACAAAAATATGAAACCAGGGTTTGTAGTCCTGATGGATGTGACGAACAAGCTAGATGTGTAAATGAATCTGAACTAAGTTGTCCTACTCAGGCTCAGTGTACCTGTGATTCTTGGAAACCAGTCTTCCGTTGTGGCACTGATGGATGTTCTTCTACACAAATATATATGACTAGAAGTTGTAGCCCCAATAACTGTGATACTCAAAGCAGGTGTGTAACCGATCCGTCTTGTGAGAGTGGTGCTTGTACCTGTACTGGTTGGGCAGATTTTCCTGCATGTGGCACTGATGGATGTTCTTCTATACAAAGGTATATGACTAGAATCTGTACCCCTATAAGATGTCAGGAGGAAAGTAGGTGTGTGTATGACCCAGGATGCAAGATACTAGGTGCTAGTGACGTTAAAGACGATACAGTATCTTCTCGTGCTATTGTTAAAGTAGAGAGATTCTCTACCAATGAAGATAGCGGTGGTTATTCGTTTAGTATAGATCCCGATATGGTAAAGGAAGTATCCCTAGTTGGGTATGGAAGCTCTAGCATTAATGTTTGCTGGGAAAACATTAACTCTGCAATCTACTACTACTCATATAACCAAGATGGTGATGTTGTTAAAGGAGGTACGTATAACTTAGGTATATCAGTAAACGGGAGTATGCTTGGAGATTTTGACTCATCTTTGGGAAGCGCAGTAGGTAGCTTTCCATATTGCAAGTCTGTTAACTTGGTATCTAATCCTTATGGTTTAAGAATAAGAGTATTATACAATTCTTCCAAAGTTGCAGTGTTTCCAGATGGAGGATCATCTCTACCAGAACAAGGATACAAATTCACATCAATTGGTGAGCTAACCTCAAGTGACTCTATTGATGAGACTGTAACAGTAATTGTTCATAAATCATTCCCCTATGCTTCTCCAATTTTTGATTACGGTATCTATACTCCCCAAATGCTGCAGTAAATTTATTGTTTAGTTTTAATTTTCTTATCTTCATCAATAATTTCGTTTTCTATCATATTTTATAGTTTATTTATTGACTTTATTTATTAAAACATTCATACTTTTATTTAGATAATATAAAGATATTTTCAAATATCTTTTACCTAATTGTTATGTTAGACAGTGTGTTAAAAATTTATGCTTTTGGAAGGGGGGTGAAATACGAATGAAAAAATTGAACAAATCTTTTCGTGCTAATTCGGGTTTCACACTCATAGAACTTTTAATCGTTATTGTTATCATCGGTATATTAGCTGGAGTTTTAATTGCAGTTATTAATCCTGTAAGACAACAAAACAGAGCTAGGAATGCTGCTGTAAGAGCTGCAATATTGAAAGTAGCTTTTGGTGTTAACACTGTAAGAGCAGGAATTGGTAGACTTCCAGCAGAAGACGAGTTGACAACAGAGCTTGAAAATATAACTACTGTGGGTACAACTTGTGATACTACAGGCGTTCTTGATTGCTACTTTTCAGTAAGTGGTACTTCTCTTCCAGCTATCTGTGCGTCTCCTGAGTCAGCTATACCTACTAATGGTTCTTCACAATGTGCACTTCACCTTGTTACAACATCAAGTGATTTAAGAACTGGGACTTTTAGGATTGCTTCAGCAAAATTTCCTTTAACGCCTGGAGTTACCACTGGATTACAGATCTATTTGTTTGACTCTAGTAGAGGTTTATTAGAGTGTGACAGTACTGTTGTTTATGCTGGTGCTGCGGCTGATATTTCGTCTTGTGTACCTGTGACCGAGTAGTTTTTATTTTTTATGAATAAAAAGAATGGATTTACTTTAATAGAAATGATTATGACTGTCGTCATAATCGGTATACTTGCTGGAGTTACTTTAAATGTTGTTAACATTAAAAGAGTTCAGCAAAGATCTCGAGATTCGAGAAGAATCGGAGATATAAAGAGAATCCAAACTGCGTTAGAACTGTACTTTGCGGATACAAGATCGTATCCGCAAAGTACAAGTTGGGTTAATATTGGTTCTAGTGGTAATCCCGTTGCAGCTGCTCTTATCCCTTCCTATATGGATAGAATGCCTGCAGATCCTTATTCGGGTACACAATCTACAGATCCTCTTATGATTTGTCATGCAACAAGAGAACATGGTTATTACTACATATCTAATGATACAGGTGGGAAGTATGTTTTAAATGCAATAATGGAAACTACGGAAAATGCAAAAGATAATTTGTGTAATCCTTTACCTAACTGTCAAACTGGTTCTGGTGTAAATTGTGGTACTAATGCTACGTATTGTTACTGTGTACAAAATCCAATGTAATAAAAAATCTAATAGAATTTCTCAAAAAGGTATGACGATACTTGAATTGGTTGCTTCTATGGCTATTCTTGTAATTTTAACAACAATGCTCATTGTATTTATTAGACCCTCCGAACAAATAGGTAAATCTAGAGATGAAAAGAGGTTATCCGATTTATCTGTTATCGACAGAGCCATCAGTGAGTTTGTTTTAGATCATAAAAGATATCCCGATCAGGAGAACATTTTAAGAAAAAGTAATACCCTACCCGTTGGATCTTCTAATGTTAGCAACTCCAACTTAGGTTGGATACTCGATAATTTATCAGCATATAATTCAATGCTTCCGATAGATCCTTTAAACAATGATGAATACTATTACTCTTACACTCATAGTTCAACAGGATACGAGATAAATGCAAAGCTAGAGATGTTACTTGATGAAATGATACAAGACGGTGGTAATGACCTTAATTTGTATGAAATTGGAAATAATTTAAATCTAATCTCGCCCTAAATTTTGTGATAATATAGAAACATATGAATCTGCCTAAGAATTCAAAGGGATTTACTTTAATTGAGCTTCTAATTTCTGTTTCTATAATAGCCATAATCTCTGGTGGAATAATCCCTTCTTTTTCCGGTTATATTAAAAATCAAAATTTAAAACAAGCTCAAGAACAAATTAAAAGTGACTTACGAAGCATTCAGAATAAAGCTTTGACAGGTTCTCTTTCTTCATCCTCCTCTTCACCATCGCATTGGGGTATACGTTTTGTTAATGATTCAGATACGTATACCTATTTTATATCTACGAGCAATAATATCTGCAGTGATCCTTCTTTCGTTTTTGATCAAGGAACCGGAAAAATCCCTAACGGTGTTAAGATCGCTAATTTCACTGGATGTATTTTCTTTAGTTTTCAAAATGGAGATATATCTAAGTACCCCACCAGTCTACCTAATTACATAGATTTAAAATTCAATGTTGGAGATACAGAATACAAACGTATATATTTTAATTCCGCCGGTCTTATTTATACAATTAATTAAATTAATTAGTTTAAATTAGTTAAATGACTAAATTTAAGAAGAAAAAGAATAATAAAATCTACGAAAAAGGGATAGCCTTAGTTGAAGTTATTGCAGCAATGGGAGTTGCTACCGTTGTTATTACTGCTTTAGTTTCCTTATCAATATCAACTTTAAGAACTTCTTTAAACAGTAAGTTACTGCTTGAAGGTTCTGAAATTGCAAACAGAGAAATTGAACTTGTAAGAGGATACAGAGACGCTAACACTTGGGTTGATTTTATTAGCAACGTAAAAGTTTGTACTAGTTCTAATCCTTGTTCAATGAACATAGGATCCCCACCAATTTTAATTGGTCAACCTACTGAAGATGGAAGTGGTGCTGAGAAACTAACGCGCTCTTTTACTGCTACTAGGCCAGATGGTACAGCAGTTGTTGATGGAGATTCTGTCGTTAGAATATCCGTTTCTGTTACGTGGCAAATCGGAGACCAAACTAAAAGCGCCTATATTTATACAGATTTAACAAACTGGAGAGATCAATGATACAAAACCAAAAAGGTTTTACTTTAATAGAAATTATTCTCGTTGTCTCTCTGCTTGCTGTTACCGTAGGACTTACAAGTGACATACTTCTATCTCTTGTTAGATCCAACACAAAAACTCAAGTTATAAATGAGATTGAACAGCAATCAAATTTTATCTCCTTAAAACTTGAGAAAGAGCTAAGGGATGCCAGAAATGTAACTCTTCCAGAGGAAAACAGCACAGGAAATACGCTAACTTTTATTAGAAAAGATGGTACAGAGATAAGCTACACATTAAATTCCAATAATGTAATTACAAGAAATATAGGAACTGAGACTCCTCAAATACTAACTTCAAATTCTAACCCTGGTGGTGTTTCTGTCACCTGCCCTTCGGGGTGTTTTAATATATCTGGGCCAAATCCACAGATAGTAAACATTAGTATGGAGTTTAAACAAGCTCAAGGAGTGGTAGTTTCTTATTCGGG
>CAZADQ010000046.1:0-270 GCA_964483965.1 uncultured Candidatus Saccharibacteria bacterium | reverse complement strand
TCCTCAGTTGTTATTAGAAACACCTATTAATATTAGTAGATTATAATTTGGAGTTTTTAAATGTTTAATTTCAAGCAAAATAGTTTTGAAAGAAAGATAATAAATCAAAAAGGACAGACTTTGATAATAGTACTTATCTTAATGGTTTTAGCACTAACCATTGGTATCACAGTATCTAGCAGGTTTACAAAAACATTAAGAGACATATCTGAGTCTGATAATGCATCAAGAGCATTAGAATATATAGATAGTATGTTTGATAAGGATGAA
>CAZADQ010000045.1:2685-5220 GCA_964483965.1 uncultured Candidatus Saccharibacteria bacterium | reverse complement strand
TCTATTCCCTTGCAATATCCTATCTCTCTAATCATTTCCAAGTCATATCTAGTTCTTTGCTCAAGTCTGTACGCCTCAATCTGCTTGTTTCTATCTTTTAACTCTTTTAGCCTTATCTCCAAGTCTTCTTCTATTTGTTTTAAAGCTACATCTCTTTTATTTTCAGGAGTAACATAATGTTTTGCGGGATAAATTACTGTCATCTCCTGTTCGTATCTATCCTGTAGGTCTGTATATTTATTTTCTTCCTCATTTCTTGATACCCTCCTCTCAATAGAATTACCTGTAAGTGGATCAAAATGCTTAATACTCATTAAAACATTATTTAAAATTTCTAACCTTACTGCATAATCTTGATAAGCTGGATAAATGTCAGTTACATCTCCTACTACTCTGTAAGTTCCTCTTTTAAAATCGTAATCTGATCTATCGTAATATGTTTGGGATAATCTTTTTAGCAAATCAGGTAACCTGAGCTTCATCCCTCTCCTAATTTCTATAGCAACCTTACTATATTCAACAGGAGAACCGAGATTGTAAATACAAGAAACTGAGGAAACCACAATCACATCCTTTCTTGTCATTAAAGAAGTTGTTGCCGAAAGTCTAAGTTTATCTATCTTTTCATTTATCGCAGAATCCTTCTCTATATATGTATCAGTAGAGGGTATATAGCTTTCAGGTTGATAGTAATCATAGTAGCTAACAAAATATTCAACTGCATTTTCAGGAAAAAAGTCTCTAAATTCTTGATACAACTGCGCAGCTAATGTTTTGTTATGAGAAATTACAAGAGCTGGCCTTTGAAGATTTTTGATAACATTAGCCATAACAAAAGTCTTTCCGCTTCCTGTAACACCTAATAAAACCTGATCCTTAGTTTCAGATTCTATGTTTTTTGTTAGTCTTTCTATCGCTTGTGGTTGGTCACCAGTAGGTTTAAATGGAGATTTAAGCTTGAACATATTAAAAATAATAACATAGTTTTGGGTTATATTCGTGTATTAATTTGATTTTAGTAGGCTGATCTCATATAATCGAATGAAAATACAGAAAGAAGGGAGACAAAGTGGAAGAGCAAAATGATTTTATAAAGAACTAGTAGAAAGAAATGGAACTATTGATCAGAAGTATTTGTGCGAAGATTATATGGCTCGAGTCACATAAGTAATTTACTGCAAAGCCGGAGAAAACAATAAAAACTCCGGCTTATTTTTTTCTAATTTACCTATTGACTTCTTCGGTTTAAATTCGGTAATATTAAAACACGAAGAAAATACGTAACTTCTTCTAAATTATTTAAAAAGGAGGAAAATGAGCCCTGTAACTCTTTATAAAAAACAGAAACAAATACTAGATTTCATTTCCCAATATATTCAAATTAATAGCTACTCACCTACCCTTCAGGAAATTGCGGATTCAATGAACTTATCTTCACTTGCTACTGTACATGAACATCTCCAAGCTTTAGAAAGAAAAAATATTATAAAAAGATACGAAGGAGCAGTAAGAGGAATAGAGATAGTAGATAATTTAGTAAATTCTAGTCTAAACGCAATAGAATTACCTCTTATTGGTTACATAGCTGCAGGTGAGCCTATTGAAGCAATAGAAAATACAATAACTACTGTAATGGTTTCTCCTGATATGGTTTCAAAATCAAAAAGATGTTTCGTTCTTCAAGTTAAAGGTTCTTCTATGATAAACGAAGGAATAATGGATGGGGATTATGTAGTTTTAAAACAACAAGAGACAGCTGAAAATGGCCAAATAGTTGTAGCTTTAATAGATGAGGGCTTTGCAACTCTTAAAACTTTTTATAAGGAAAAAGGTGGAAAAATTAGACTACAACCTGCCAACGAAAAAATGGATCCGATAATCATTGATTCAAATCAGATAAAGATACAGGGAGTAGTGACCGGAATAGTTAGAAGGTACCTCAATAATTAAGAAACTGTATAGAAAACACACGCTGTTGTCACCAAACACTCTTTAATGTAGACTAAAATACGAATTAATGAATAATCTAATTCTTCCAATAATTGAATATTTAGAAAAGCTCGCTGATCAAGTACCCTTGGAAATATTTACTATCGTAGGTTCGTTTTTAGAAGAAGTTTTAGCGCCTATACCTTCTCCTTTTGTTCTAACAACTGCCGGAACAATAACCAAAGCTCAAAATAACCCTCTGATATATATTCTATTCATTGCTTTACTCGCGTCTTTTAGTAAAACTTTAGGAGGTTGGTTTCTATATGTAATTACCGATAAGCTAGAGGACATATTCATACCAAGGTTTGGTAAATTCTTTGGAATCAAACACGAAAATATACAAAAGATTGGAAAATATTTTAATGGAACAAAAAGAGATTGGTTAGTTTTACTCGTTTTAAGATCCATACCAATAATGCCTAGTTCACCAATTTCCATAACTTGTGGTTTTATCAAACTTGATAAGATAATCTTCATTGTATCTACATTTCTTGGATCAATAATTAGAAGCCTATTCTTTCTATATTTAGGTTATACGGGACT
>CAZADQ010000045.1:1615-2675 GCA_964483965.1 uncultured Candidatus Saccharibacteria bacterium | reverse complement strand
CTGCCTCAGAATCGTTAGCAAAAGGTTTAGATACGTCGGAAACAATAATGAGCTTTGTGGTTGTAATTGGAATTATTGCTCTTCTAGTATGGGGTTATAAACAAAGACCTAAATTAATCACAGAGAATGGAGATAATAAAAAAGGTATAAATTCTAAAGAGCAAGAGGCAAAAGACTTGTTAAATTACAAAAAGGTAGATGAAATGCCAAAAGAAGAATCTAATGAATTTCCAACTGTTTATATATTTAGACACGGTCAAACAGAAGATAACGCAAATTTCATATTCAGTGGTTGGAGAGAAACAAAACTTACTCAAGAAGGTATTAAGCAAGCTGAGATATTAGCAGATAAAATTAAAAACATAAAATTTGATAGATTGGTCTCCTCACCTCAAGTTAGAGCAGTAGAAACTATGAAAATTGCAATGTCTAAAAATGAAAGTTCTAAAAACTTGAAAATAGAAACGGATGAAAGAATAAAAGAAAGATCCTATGGAGACTACACCGGTAAAAGCAAGCTAGAAATACAAATAGAAAATCCAGAAAAATTAGTGGAAATTAGAAGATCTTACGACTTTGTACCTCCAAATGGAGAAAGTATAGAAATGGTTTGCAATCGTGTATCAGAATTTTGCGATGATCTAGTAAGCAGTCTTAATGGAACTAATCTAAAAGTCGCTATATCCTGTCATGGAAATTCCATAAGAGGGTTTAGAAAACACTTTGAGAATTTAAACAATGACCAAACTGCAAAGTTGGAAACTCCCCTAGGACAAGACTACGCATCTTACGTAATAAAATAATGAGAATAAAATTACTATCCTTTAAAATCCGTAGAATATCTCTAAGAGTCGATTGTATTTTACTACTCTCTCACCTCGAGCCGGAGCACCTGCTTTAATAAAATTTGCTTCTACAGCAACAGCTAAATCAGAAATGAAAGAGTCTTGAGAGTTCTCCCCACTTCTGTGAGAAATTATCACATTCATCTTAAATTTCTTTGCCATTTTAATGAAATCAAAAGTTTCAGTTAAGGTACCTATTTGATTACGTTTAACAA
>CAZADQ010000045.1:0-1596 GCA_964483965.1 uncultured Candidatus Saccharibacteria bacterium | reverse complement strand
TTGGACATTCTTTCTTTAGATATTTCTCCCAATATTTTCGCATTAGTAACAACCAAATCATCGGCTACTACCATTAATTTATCCTCATAAATTTTAAAAAAGCTTTTCCAACCCTGTGGATCCTTTTCATAAAAAGGATCCTCTACGTATATTATTTTGTACTTAGAAAGAATGTTTGAATAGTATTCTATAAATTCTTCAGAAGAAAAACTTAGTTGTTCTTCATTAATACAATACTTGCCATTTTTATAAAAGGATCCAGCAGCAACATCCATTCCGAAGAAAACATCATTCCCAGCTTCATATTGTGTATTTACAGCTTTTTCCAGAAAATCTAAAGCTGTATAAGTAGCTAAACCTCTCGGTTCAAAACCACCCTCATCACCAACGCCTGTTTCAAAATCTTCTTCTATTAATATTTGTTTTAGATCCTTATATACATTCACACCCATCTCAATGGCTTTATTAAAGGGAGTGTTTAAGGCTGGAATTATCATAAACTCTTGAAACGATAAATTATTTCTTGCATGTTTTCCTCCATTTATTACGTTAAAAATAGGGGTAGGAAAATGGAGATCTTTGTTTGTCTTCTCCTTTCCAAAATAGAGTAAGCTTAGATATTCGTATAATTCTATTCCTAATGATTTAGCTGAGGCTTGCGCACAAGCTAATGAAACTGAAAGAATACTGTTGGCACCTAATCTACTCTTATTCTTAGTCCCATCCATCTTTATCAATGTTTCATCAATAAGTTTTTGGTTACTAGGATCTTTTCCTACTAAAATATCATTTATTGAGGTAGAAACAAAATCAGAAGCCTTTTCTTCATCTATAAACACGGCTTCGTTATCTCCTAAGGAAGCGCCTGATGGAATAGCTTGAATACCAATAGAACCATCATCCAGAATAACCTTTGTTTCTATAGTCCAATTTCCTCTTGAATCCAAGATTCTTTGACATCTAATATTCTCTATTTTTGCCATATTAATGTTTAGTTTTTCTTTTTAGAAAGAATATTCTTCTCAGCCTCATAAACTATTTCCCTAGTCTTCTCAATAACATCCGGGCTAATTGAAACTGAAGTCATTCCCCAATCAACCATCATTTCTACAAGTTCTGGAAATACAGATGGAGCTTGACCACAAACCGAGCATGTTATTTTTCTTTTTTTACAAGTTTTAACAATCTTTTCCAATGATGAAATAACGGCAGGATTCATCTCACTGTAAATATCTGCAACCTTTTCGTTATCTCTATCTACTCCCAAAGTTAACATAGTTAGGTCATTGGTTCCTATGGAAACTCCGTCAATACCTTCATCTATAAAATCATCAAGCAAAATGACGTTGGCTGGGATTTCTACCATCATCCAAAACTTAAAAGTACCACTTCTTCTTAGACCAGATGCAGATACAATTTTTTTTACCTCTCTTAGCTCATCAACAGTTCTAACAAAAGGCATCATAATCCAAAGGTTTTTCAAACCCTTTTTATTTCTAACTATCTTTATAGCTTCCAACTCCATTTCAAATACATCGGGGTCCTTAATATATCTTGATACACCTCTATAACCTATCATCGGATTTGGCTCCTCAC
>CAZADQ010000044.1:0-5259 GCA_964483965.1 uncultured Candidatus Saccharibacteria bacterium | reverse complement strand
GTTGTTCTTTGAAGCAAATTAAAGGATTGAAAAACAAATCCGATTTCCTTGTTTCTAACTAAAGCTAATTCTTTTTCACTCATTCCTTTAGTATTTTTCCCATTCAAGATAATCTCTCCGTCACTTGGAGTATCTAGCAGACCAAGCATATGCATCAAGGTAGATTTTCCTGATCCCGACTTACCTGTTATTGCAATAAAATCACCCTTATTAATGATGAGATTAACTTTGCACACGGCCTTAATACTATCTTTACCAAGCTCGTATACCTTGCAGAGATTTTTAGCTTCAAGTACGGGAGTCATATAAATATATTTTTAATTAATTACCTTAGCAACAAAACCTTCTTCTATCTTTGAACTTTCGTTTATTGGTGCTACTACAGTTTTCCCTGCTAGATCTGTCTTAATTTCCGTGTACAAATCTCCCTCCAGCCCTAGTTCTACATATAATCTTTTGACCTTTCCATTCTCTAGTACCCATACAAAAGGCTTGTCATCAGAATCATAAGATATGTCGTTAAAATTGAGAGATCGGACTTGATTATCTGATTTATCAGTTATCATAAAGGCGTCCCCTATCATCCCTATCTTAATAGCTTCTCCATTGGTTTCAAAATCTATCTTTATTACAAAACTACCTAAATTCTCATCTGCATATGAAGGAAGATCTTGGAGTTTGCCCTTGAAAACCTTTCCTTCATAAGCATCCAATTCTATTTCAGCTTCCTGATCTACTTTAATTAATCCGTAATCTTCCTGATCTAAAAGAACTTCAAAATACATCTCATTTAAGTCGGCCAGTGAAACAACAGGAATACCTGTTGTAACTGTTTCTCCTTTTTTCTTCAACACATCAATTACAACACCATCAAATGGGGCATAAATATAGTAATTTGATAAAATAGAAAGTTGTGATTGATAACTAGCCTCTGCTTGGCTTAAAGCTTCTTCATATTCTCTAAGTTTAATATTGTACGAGTCTTCTCCACCTAAAATCTTTACGTTATCTGACTTTTCTTCTTCAAAAAGCTCTTTTTGTATAATTCTCATATCCCTAGCATCTTTGTATGATTGAGACATCTGAACTTGAGAAGAAGGGTTAATATAAGCAATTAAGTCTCCTTTTTTAACAACACTACCCTCAGACACGTTTAATCCAGACAAAACACCACTGGGTAAAAAGGATAAATCTACTTTATTGTTAGACCTAACAATTCCTGATGCAGATATAGTTTTTCTAATTTCTCTATCTTTGACTTCAACTCTCTTCACTATTACACTCATGTTGTTTTTTGATCTAAAGAATAAAAATATCCCAAGCACTAAAAGTGCTGGAACTATATATTTTTTAACTTTTTTAAAGATAGTAATTCTAGACATATTTGATTTATGTTATCATTCTAACATGTTAGGAAAGTTCAAACCCAACCACCCAGTTAGACAACTAAATAGTTTTAAATATGCATTTGAGGGGCTATTTAACGCAGTACTGACCGAACCTAACTTTAGAATACAACTTGTTATTGTAGCAGTATCAGTTTATTTTGGCAAAAAGTTTGAGTTAGCGAGAAGTGAATGGGTAAGCTTAATTACCGTTTTAGGGTTTTTACTTGTAGTGGAGCTTATAAACACTGTAATAGAAGAAATAATGGATCATTTTATGAAAGAACAAAGCCCTGTTGTAAAAATAGTTAAAGACATGTCTGCAGCGTTTGTACTTGTTACTTCTTTCATAGTCTTGATAAATTTAATATTGATATTCGGACCTAGATTTTCTTAATCCAGTATCCTTTTTGGATTATCTCGTCGTAACTCCCGGCTTCCATAATATAAACTCTCACCATATCTCTACCATATCTTGTTACTGTATATACTGGTTCATAATTTTCAGACCAATATATGGCTTTTTTATTTGAAATAGTTGTTGTAAAGCTTTGTGGTTCTTTAATATAAATATAAAAACCTACAGATTTATCTCCCTCCTTTATTCCAAGATAATAATCTGCTATTTTAGTTTTTTCGTTTGTCACATAAAAGCCAATTTCAGGATGTGCCTTTACAAAATACCTTATACCTTCCCAGTCCCTGCTGTATGGAAATCCAAACAATAACAATGTAAATTCACGATTAGGCTTAGGAAATCTCCAAATTAAAAAATTCTCTTCTTCCCAGGGATATTCCCTATAATTATCAACAAATACAGCGTAGCTTTGAAATATTAGAAAGGAAAATAAAACTAACACGCCGGTTAAATTAAATATCCTAACTATGTTATATTCAAATATCTTAAATATCAAACTCTGTAACGTCACTAAACCAAAAGATAACACTACAAGCATTGGAATGATGTAATTATAAATATGAGTTCCTGGAGAATATACTAATTTTTCGTAGAATATGACAGGAACAATTATCCAAATCAAAAGAATATAAATTTTCAAAGCTTCTTTTTGAACCATACCCATAAGCTCAGTGGTATGGGTAAAGAATTTTGTTAAGATAGAAGGTAATTTCTTTATCATCAAACAATACTTTGACAATAATCCTAAAGAAATGAATGCTAAACCAAGAATAAAAAGTATTATGTATATGTGTATTACGTAGATGGGGTGGTAAACAGTAAATAAATACTTAGAACTAGAATTTCTACCCATGCCCTCACCTGATATTCGAAGCGACCAATAATCTTTTGTGCTTTCTGTTAAAGAAATTAAAAAAGGAACGTAGAATATTAAAAGGAGAAATAAAGATATTAACCCAGCACTAAGAAATGTGAATATTTTATTACTTTTTGAAATTTCTGTTCTTTTAAACCATGAAACTAGTAAGTATATAACGAAGGGAAAAATAAAAAATCCATCATAATGGGATAAAATAGACAGAGCCCAGCAAATCAAACCCAAATAAATACCCTTTTTAATATAATTTATATTACTGACAGCTAAAGACAAGAAATATAGACACATTATCATGAAGAAAATTGTAAAAGATTGATACTGTACTATCCTTGAAAATGCTATCAAAAAGCCATTTGTAGCAAGAAACATTGATGAGTAAAAAGCGATCTTCTTGCCAAAGTGACTATTAATTAGTTTATAAAAAAAGATTACTGATAATACTCCTACAACAGCAAAAGGGAGTCTAACAAGAAATTGGTTATCGTAGCTTATTCCAACGATTTTTATTAAATACGTGATTAAAAATTGGATAGGACCTTTTTTTTGATTAATAATGAAATCAAAAAAAGACTCTCCTCCTGATGGTAAGTAAAGAGCCTTAATCTCATCACCTTGATAGTCAGAGTAACCAAGATTAGAAAGTCTTAGAACTGCGGAAACTATAAAAACGATTATTAAATTTATGTTTTCCTTAAAGTATTTAGTAGATAAAAACTTTTTCATAAGTTTATTCTTTTTCTATAATATTTATTTTACTCCATAAACGACTAATTCATTCATAGCTCTAGTAACAGAAACAAATGCCTCTCTTGCTCTATCAAATGTCTTTATCTTTTTTAAATTCAAATTAATCACGTATACCTTTGCAAATTCAAGACCCTTGCAATCTTTTGAATCCATCAAATATATGCCTTTTGGTATGTATGTTGTCTTCTGGGAAGACTCAAGCTTAATTAAACTTTCTCTCTTATCTTTTAAAGCTTTCAAGTTTAGTAGAGTATCTTCAACCTCTTCTAAAGAATTATCGAAACATATTACCCCTATACTTTTATTAATATCTTTAACATCTAATTCAATATCTTCTTTAAATGATTCGAGCATTCTAACTTTATTCTCAAAAGTCCTATCAACAGGATTTACCCCCACCCTATCAATTGATTTTGGTAAATATTTACTCGTATAAGGTTTAAGTATTTTATTTGCAAAATTAATTATTTGCTTTGTGCTTCTATAATTTTTAGTAAGTTTAAAATTAACAGCAGATTTTGCATCTTTAATTACCTCAGGTACCTCTTCCCATTTTTTGATGCCGTCTTTCTCCAATGATTGATTTAAGTCTCCAAAAAGAGCAAACCTACCTCTTTGAACAGTTTTATCAAGGAACAAGTATTCAAGTAAGCTAAAATCTTGAGCTTCATCAACAATGCAATAATCATATTTTCTAAAATTTCTTATTCCAACAATCTCAGAATAAACAAATATATACAAAAGAGTTTCTACATAATTTAATTTTTCGGATAAATTCAAACCTAAGTCTTTCACTATTTTTTCAAATGCTTGCTTACCTATCTCGTTTTTTATCTTATTTGATTTCATTAAAATTTTCCTAAGAGCTGTTATATTCTCTTTATATAACCAAGCTCGTGGAGAATCAGGATTTTTCTTTAAATTATTTTTTTGATAAACAAGCTCCTCAACTATGTCGTTTAAAATATCTGATATATTTTCATAAGGTGTTTGATCGTAACTGTATTTAAAACTTGCGAATGTTTCAAGATCTGGATCTTTAAAAATTTTATTTATCTTATCTTCATAGCTCTTCTGTATATTTTTTATCAAATTTCTAATTTTCTCTATCTCCTTAATATTGTATTTTCCTGTATCTTGTCCTTCTCCTAAGTCTACCTTAATTTTTAACTGCTCTATGTATACAAAATTATAGGCAATATCTCTAATTGTTTTATATGTAACATCAAAAATACCTAGTTTAGGAAAAAGGGTTGAGAGATACCCTGCAAGTATTTGGCTTTTTGTTACCATCAAGCATCTCTCAGGTCTTATAAGCTTAGGAAAATTAAAAAAGATATGAGCAAGTTTATGTATTGCAACAGTGCTTTTTCCGCTTCCCACACACCCTTGAACGATACACACCTGTCTTGGATCAGCCTCAATTATATCTAACTGAGATTCTTGTATCGTTTGAACAATATCTTCCAATACCCCACCTGTCCTCTTCTCAATTTTTTTACTAATTATTGTAGACTCGTCTAGTTGAAGATCATTATTGTAGTATCTGATTAACGATCCATCCTGAATTTCGTAGGTCCTTTTAAGTTTAAGGTCTCTAATTTCTTTACCTAAAGGAGTTTCGTAAGAGACATTTTTTTGAGGATATCTATATCTATAGTAAACAGAAGCTACTCTGCTTCTCCAATCAGTTACTACTGGTTTTTTCTCAGTAAAAGAAAACTTACCAATATAGAAATCTTCTAATTTCTTATCCTTAGGGTTGAATAAATCAATTCGAGAAAAATAAGGCTCTGATATCAAAAACTCATACTCTTCTAATGTTTGATATT
>CAZADQ010000043.1:0-5458 GCA_964483965.1 uncultured Candidatus Saccharibacteria bacterium | reverse complement strand
GTGTTATTTCCAAAGCTTCTTCTTTTGTTATATAGTCTGCTGGTAGCACAAGTATATTTGAATTATCATCAGTTCTTGATGATTCTGCGTGCTTAGGGTTCCAAGATAACGCTGCTCTTACTCCCTTGAATTTATTTGCTGCTATGCTTATCCCCACACCGTTTGCACATATCAAGATACCTTTGTTTTCGGTATCTTCTTGTATTTTTTGCGCCACAAGTCTCGCATAGTCAGGATAGTCGTCACTCTGATCTAATATTTCAGGCCCGAGATCAGATATTTTAATACCTTTTAGAGAAAATTCTTTTACTAGGTAGTTTTTTAGTTCGAAACCTCTGTGATCTGATGAAATGTATATCATTTTATTTTTCTTTTCCTATCCTTGTTTTAATAAATACTATAGATAAGGATAAAATAAGTATAGATATACATTGAGAAACGTTCAAGTTATATATTTTCCAGGGGTCGACTCTTAGAAACTCTAAGAAGAAACGAATGACAGAGTAACTTCCAAGATATATAGATAAAAAGATACCGTTCGGTAATTTATCACGATACTTTTTGTATAAAGTAAATAAAAATAAAAATAGAATTAAATTCAGAAAAGATTCGTAAATAAACAAAGGATGAAAATTAGTGTAAGAGGTAAATTCTATTGGACGATTCTTAGGATTTACGTATAAACCCCAGGGCAGGTTAGTAGGTTTGCCAAATATTTCGTTATTAAAGAAGTTACCCCATCTTCCTATTGCTTGTCCTAGAGGTAGCACCACTGAAAGTACATCTAACCAGTAAAGTAAGTTTTCCCTCTTTTTTCTAAGGTAAATTAAGACCCCAAAAATACCTCCTATTAACGCCCCCCATATTCCTAAACCTCCGTTCCATATCTTAAAAACTTCAAAAGGGGTTTCTAGGTAATAGTTTATGTAATCTAAAACATGGTATAACCTAGCTCCAAAAATTCCCCATAAAGTAGTCCATAAAGCAACACCCCACAATATTTCTTCGTCTTTCCTTTCAATCAGTCTTCTTATCAGAAGAATACATACAAGTATCGAAAATGAAATTAGAAATCCATAAATATTTAGCACGAGTGTTAAAAACTATAGAAGCAGAAAACCAATACTAAAATCAAAAAGATAATAAAGGCGATAACCCCTTCTTTTTTTGGATTTCCTTTTATAGCCCAAAACCAATCATTGGTTTTTTCTTCAAAATAGGCTTCTATAAGTCTATATATTGAGTTAGCAAAAACAGATAAGACAAAAGCTTTTATATAAAAAGAGGCTTGTGAGAATACTACAAAAATACTTATTGGAACAAGAATTGCCTGGAACAAAACACTATTTAGAGACTTTTCCTTTACATCATCTTTATGCTGATTTATAAAAGCGATTAAGTTTTTAATATCCTTGTGCTTTATATATCCAAATATTGATTTAGCAAATTCACTGTTTGGTTCAAATATATAGGCATACATTATATATTCTGTATCCAAGACAAACGTTCCTAGAAAACAACCTAGTACGACCTCTATAATATTCCAAGATCCTCTAACTACCCCTAAAGCTAAAAGAATTATTGTTAGTGTAAGAGATATAAGAAGAGGGAGTTTGTAGTAAGTAAATATTCTTTTTATCATTTGACTTAATAATACTATCTAGAATTTAAACTTCAAATATTAAATATTCAAGTGTTCTAAATTTTCTTTTCTCTTACCGTTTTCATTTTTTCTTTTCTTCTTTTTCTATTTTTATATCCTTTTTCTCAATCAACTCTTTTTTTAACTGTCCTAGTTTCCACATAAAAAGTTTTCCTTTAGTTGTAGCATTCTTTGAGCTAAGAACAGATGCTCTTGCCTCTTCAAGCAAGTTTCTGTTCTCATTTTTTGCTAGTTTTATGTATAAAGACCTATGTTTCTTATCTCCCAACTCTTCAGCAAGTCTGTTTCCATACGCTTGGAATTCATGAGAAGATCTATAATCTCTATCGAATTTTCTTCCCTTTAATATTTCTGCTATGTTTTTCATTTGAAAATAATTTACTAAACAATAATGAAATAAAACTAACTCTTACTTTTTAGACTGATTTTTATACATCTTTTTTATTTCTTCTAAAGTCGTTGATTCTTTTGGATCTTTATCTTCCCTAAATTTTATCAGTCTTGGAAATCTTAATGCGTACCCTGCTGTATGAGTAGGGGACACACTTATCTCATCTGCTCCTATTTCTACTACTATTTTAGGTTCAACAAAAACGCTTGGTTCAAATATCTTATTCATCTCTACATTTTTAGGTTTATTTTTTACTCTTACCTTGTCACTTATCCTTTTAAGTTTTATCCAATCCTCTTCTTTTAACCCTGTTCCTATCTTTGATATTGTTCTAAATATATCTTTTTCCTTATCATATAATCCAACTAAAAATCCCCCGATTCCAAATTTTGATCTTACACCTTTGCCGTAGTAGTAACCCAAAACTACACAATCTACTGTATCATCGAGAAGTTTTTGATCTGCTTTTTTATACTTTATCCAAGAATATGACCTGGCCCCTGCTTGGTAGGGGTCTCCAGGAGTTTTAACAACTATTCCTTCCAAACCTTGTGATTTTGCTATCTCAAAATATTCCTCAAGTTTCTCAAACTTATCTGTTTCGATGTAATCATCTACTTTTATTACTTCTCCAGGAGCTATAATTTTATTTAATAACCCCCTTCTTTCCTTGAGCGTTTTTTCTATTAAAGGTTCTCCGTTTAAATAAAGAATATCGAATACAAAATACTTAAAAGGTATGTTTTTTGCAGTTTCTGCGATGTCATACTTTCTTTTTCTTTGCATTGTTTCTTGAAAAGGTAAAAACTCTCCCGTTTCTTTGTTGTATCCAATTCCCTCACCATCTAAAATTACTGACTCCTCTTTTATTTGTTTTTTTGCAGCTTCGATTATTTCCGGATATTGATGCGTTGTTTCTTCAAGATTTCTAGTATATGTTTTTATAAAATAATCTTCTTTTTTATTGTTAAATAAGGTTGATTGAGGTGTCTTATCACTACTAAACTTTGTATTGTATTTTTCTCCTTTTCCAAAATGCAACTGTACTCTTGTTCCATCAAACTTAAATTCTGCCCAAACGTTTTTAATTCTCTCCATTATTTCTTCCATCCCACTTACTCTTTGGGCTTTTTGGGAAAGTATTGGAACACCAACTGTCATTTTTGTGTCATCAAGTCCTTTTAAACCCTTTCCCTTTATCTTTTTTGCAATAAAACCAATATCAGGATAAAGATTGTATTTAGCCTCTATTTGCTTAGATATGCTTTTGTTTCCCAAATAATTAGCTAGTGCTGTTATTATCGTAAGTTCAGTAAATCCCAATCTCATTATTCCAAGTATTATTCTTGTAATATGCTTTGCACCCAAAGGCTCGGTTTCTTTAAGTAGAGAAGATATTTTTGTAGATTTAAGGTCCTGGGATCCCGTTCCTTCTATCTGTGTTATCTCAAACAGTCTTGAATAAACCTCTGATATTTGTAGATCTTTGTCTTTTTGATTCAATTTTTTTAATTCGTAAACTACATTTCCCAAATCCCCTAATTCTTTGTAGAGTTTTATAACTTTGTCTTTTATGCCCGGTTCCTTTGGAGTAGAGAATGTTTGTTCTATCGTTCTAATTATCATTTTTTCGGCAATGTTAAATTTTATTCCCTCAAAAGGAGCCCCAATGTATCCAGACGCAAGGTAAAGCGCTTTATCGGTTTCTTCTACATCAAGTTTAGATATTAATTCTGTTAGGATATCTGTCATTTCTAATCTTTTGGTTGTTTCTTCTAATCTTTGAAGATACTTTGAGAATTCACTGAACTTCATAGCCCTATTATAGTATATCTTTGGGATTTTACTGTTTTTAGTAATTTTAGTAACTAAACTTTAATTACGGATGTTTTTAGAGAGGTGTTTACTTAAGTTCGTACCTAGAGGATTTAGTGCTCCCAACTTTTTGTATTATATCCATATCGATTAAAACTTTTATGTCTCTTAAGACCGTATCCTCTGAAATATCAGGAAAAAGTATTGGAAAATCTTTGTTTTGGAGTACTCCGTAGTCTTGTAGATACTCAACTATTCTTTCTTGTCTGTTACTTATTCTTGCTCTCCCTGTCGCTTTTGCAATCTTCGTGTCTTTTGCTAATAGTTTAACATTTTGAGATGTCGTGGAGACTTCTGATGCTAAACCATCAGTAAAATATTCTACCCATCTTGTGAAATCTAGTTCCTCAAGATCAAGTGAATCTATTTGTTCTTTGTATTCTGATTTTGTATTTTTGTAGTAATTCTCAATCGAAACAAAATCCTTAAATCCATACCCTGAAGTTTTTAGAACTATGTATGTTAGGAGGTTAGATGAAATATCACTCATCTCTTCGAATGGTTTTATAACCTCAAGACACCCTTTCATAATAGCTGCTGTAACAATATGGTGCGTGTCTTTTGCATCTAAGCTGTTATACCAATCAAATAGTCTGACTACTTGAGCTAGTATTTCCTCCGGATTAGTTTTTCCCGGTATTTTTGTACCTCTATAAGATCCTTGTTTTATCTTGGGAATTAATCCTTCAGTTAATGTTTTGTGTATATATTTAAGATCAACCTCTTCAACCTCATTGTTTTTTGATATCTCATCTACAAGCATAGTAGTTTTAATTACATTAGTTGTATCTTGATTTGAGCTTTTATTTAAGTTCTCTACCGCAGATTTAATTTTCTGTTGATCTGAATTTACCCCCATTATCTGAAGAGAGCCGTGTACTATTCTTATTATCGCTTCTTTTTTAAGTTGAGATTGCCAGGATGGGAGTATTGTTGTTGTATCAATAATTGCCTTCCCATACTCAATTATTGAGATATTTTTTAATGTTTTAGGTGTTATTGAGTATTCGGGTAGAAACATATTAAATAATTCTCGCATATTTACCGCAGAGATGTAAATAATTTGCTTTAATTTGATATACTATTTAAAAATTAGTGAAAAAGATAAAGGAGAGAAAAAATGGAGGCAGAAGAACTGATACCTTTTAGTAAGATAGTTGGCTCGAAAGTAGAATTATTTTTTATAGCTAAGCTAACAAGTTGGTTATATGAGAATATTCTCAAGGATGTTGAGCTTGGTGGGGACGCAGGATGGGTTCAAATCTATGTAAATGGAAAAAGTTTTAATGACTTAGTACCGATTTATTGGGATGGCTCTTATGTACTGAATTTTTTTACAGAAAATTACAGCAGCTATTGTTTTGGATACGCGGCTGTAGAATTACAGGAATTTGTAGATGGGGATAGCATTACAGGACAGGTAACAATCGGTGGTAAAGTATCTCCTGTCTTTGTAATATCTTCTTGCTTTCGTTAGCCTGTTAGAGCCCTCGGGAAAATATATTTTCGAGGGCTTATTCTTTTTTTAA
>CAZADQ010000042.1:0-5482 GCA_964483965.1 uncultured Candidatus Saccharibacteria bacterium | reverse complement strand
GTAACTATAGGGATAGTTTCGTTCTTTATCTACGTAAGAAAAAATTCAAAACATCTTAAGTAGATTAATAGTAAAAATATCTCTATAATGTGCGAGTGGCCAAATCAATCAGATCCTTTGACATAATCATTGTTGGAGCAGGACCAGCAGGAATGTTCTGTGCTTATGAACTAATAAATAAAAATCCTAAGTTAAAAATAGCTCTTGTTGAAATGGGAAATAGAATAGAAAAAAGAAAAGTAAATGAAGTCATGTCAGGATTTGGAGGCGCTGGATCTTACTCAGATGGGAAGCTTCATTTTACTCCAAAACTATCTCATGAAAGAGTTCTTCATTTAATAAAGACAGAAGACTACCAGAAAATATTAAATCAAATCGATAAAACACTAATGTCATTTGGAGTTACTTCAGATGAATACCCAAAGAATAAACCAGAAGTTGAAGAATTAGTAAAAGAAGCTCAAAAGCAGGACATAGAACTTGTAGTTAGAAGAGTGAAGCATGTAGGTACAGATAATCTAAGATTAGTAATAAAGAAATTTCAAGATTATCTGGAAAATAAAGGGATTAAGATTTTAGACTGTACTAAAGTTACAGATCTAATTGTTAAAAACAATAAAATAAAAGGTGTTGTCACAAACAAAGGAAACATTCTCTCAAGTAAAGTCATGCTTGCCCCTGGAAGAGTAATGGCTAGGTGGTTCCAAGACATTAGCAGCAAATACAATATAGAATATTTTTATGATATGGTTGAAGTAGGGGTAAGAGTGGAATTTCCAGCTACAATAATGAAAAGATACGCAGATACTCTTTATGAAATAGTTTTAAAAATCAGAACCCCAACATTTGATGATGTTATTAGAAGTTTTTGTTCTTGTCCCAATGGCTTAGTCACAAGAGAGGACTACCAAGGATATGTTTGTGTGAACGGACATTCAAAATCCGATCATCTATCTCCTAATTCAAACTTTGCTTTTGTTTGCGAAGTTCATTTAACAGAACCTGTAGAAAACTCCATTGCCTATGCACAGTCTGTTGCAGAGCTTGCCTCAACAATAGGTGGAGGAAAACCTATACTTCAGAGATTAGCTGATTTAAGAAAGGGCAGAAGAAGTACTTGGAGTAGATTGAAAAAATCGATGGTAACACCATCTTTGATGGATGTTACACCAGGAGACATATCTATGGCCCTTCCTCACAGAATCGTTACAAATATACTAGAGGGACTAGAAAAGCTAGATAGTGTTATGCCAGGAATAAATTCTGGATCTACGCTACTTTATGCTCCAGAGGTTAAATTTAGATCTTCAAAAACAAAAACAAACTCACAAATGGAAACTAGCTTAAAGGGACTGTATGTAGCAGGAGATGCTTGTGGAATGGCAGGATCAATAACAGGGGCAGCGGCAACAGGAATAATGGCAGCAAAAGGAATGCTAAAGAAATAGACCTAAAAAGGAAATATTTAACAATTAGTTTTTAAAATGAAAGAAACTTTAAAAACAATATCTAAGAATACAAAAATATCGTATATAACTGTTTTCTGTGGTATTTGGTTAATGCTTCTTATCGTACTACCTTGGAAAGGAGATTTTTTCCTTAACGACGATCAAGTGTACGAATGGAATGTTAGAAACTTTCAAACAAGAGGCTTAAATTTTCACGCATACACCGGACCCTCGACAATATTTCAAACTATTTTGGGTGTAGGAATATACTCAGTATCTACAGACCCCTCTTTATTACGCTTAATGACTTCTTTTTTTTATCTTCTTGGAGTCATCTTTTTATTTAAAACACTCATACTAGAGCAGGTCAAACCTAAAACAGCGTTCTTTCTCTCACTGGTTCTAATGTTTAATCCTTTGTATCTATACTTAGGATTTACTTTTATGTCTGATACATATTTTCTAACTACCTCAATCATCTCCATTTACTACTTTCTTCTTTCAAACAAAGAAAATGATATTCGGAATAGATTTTTAAGTATGTTGTTTCTATGTTTATCTTTTTTAAGTAGACAACAAGCAATTTTTTTAATTCCAACATACATTCTTGTGGATTTTATCTTTTTAAGAAAAAGAGAATTAGGTAAATATTCATTTTATGTCATCCCTCTTTTAACAGTATTTGTATTCCAATTCTTGATACCAACAACTACTGCATACAATCAAGGATCTCTAATAAAAACAGCTGAGATGTTGTTAGACAAACACACCTACATTTTATCAATAGAGAGAATGGTAAAGAGTTTATACTACATAGGATTTTTCTCTATACCAATAACACTTCCCTTTCTCATAAAAAAAACTAAAGATAAAAATCTATTTAATCTTAAATATCTCTTACCTTTTGTGTTAAGTTCCTCGATTCTTTTATTCTTTTCTTTAATATTTTGGATTTTAAACAAACAAGTTATGTTCTACATTCCAAATATCATTACTTACGCAGGTTTTCTACCATCTTCTATCCTCATAGGAATTAAACAAACAATCTTTGTTAACTCCCCGCTTATGGTACAAACATTGATAACTTTAGTTTCGATATTATCTTTTTCGAGTCTGATACTATTTAAAATAGAAAATAACGAGGGTTTACCGAAATTAATAGGAACCTTCAAGAAACATCCTTCTTTACCAGTCTACCTACTCTCTGTAATTTTTACACTAATTATGCTGCTTTTATTTAGGAGTTACTACGATAGATATCTACTTATTTTGCTGCCTCCGATGTTAGTTTCATTTGGAATCTTTTCAAAATCATTTGAGAATTACCTACCCTTAGGTTATTTATTTCTATTTCTATTTGTAATTATGTCTGTATGCTTTGAGCAAGATTACTTAAGTTTAAATCGTACCGCTTGGGAAGTTCCAGAACAAATTGGAATAGATAAAATGAGTTACAAAGGATCTATTGAATTTAATGCATATCAAAGATTAGACATTATAAAAGATGCAAAAAACACACAAGATTTTGAAGAAATAAATTGGTTACCTAAAGACAAGGATTATAAATACTATATTTCATATATACCTTTACCTAATTATTGTTTAGTTAGTGAGATTAACTACAAAAGTTATATAAGTCCTAAATTTAATGGAAGCTTAGTAGTACTTGAAAAGGGATGTTACGAAACTGATACTCTAAATAGTAAATAAAATCTAAACCTTAAAACGTGCTTTAGAAACATCAGATAAGGTATACTAAAAACAATGCTCAGTTCTCTTTTAATTTTAACTGCATCTATTTTTGCCTTATGGTTGGGTTCTGGCCTAGCTGTCTCTTCAGTTGAGAAACTATCAAAAAGAACACAGATATCTTCTTTTATCACATCTTTTTTTGCGTTAGGACTTCTCACATCACTGGGGGAAATATCAGTAGGATTTTTTTCGATTATAAATAAAACACCGGGAATATCGGTTGGAAATTTACTTGGTGCGTCGGTAGTATTAACACTGCTTATAATTCCTATACAAGTTTTAACAAGTAGAGAACTTACTGTTGATAATAAGACTGGAAACATAAATCTACCTATCGCCTATTTTGTAATATCACTCCCAGTTATACTAATGCTCGATAAAACCCTAAACTATATAGATGCCATAATTATGATATCAGCATATTTTTATCTTCTTTTTACAATATCCGGTAAGAGATCGCTGGTTGAGAAATTCACTCAGACAATAGCTCAGCCTGATTTAAATATTTACAATGAATTTCTTAAAATAGCCTGTGGTGCGACAATTGTAATAGTTGCAAGCAAACTTACTGTAGATAATCTAGTTTCCTTATCAGATATTATTAGTATATCCCCTTTTGTAGTAGGACTAGTGGCGTTGTCTTTGGGAACAAATATTCCCGAACTCACAATTTTAATTAGATCAATTGCCAGTAAAAAAAGGGATATTGCTTTGGGAGATTATGTTGGATCAGCCTCGTTAAACACTCTTTTACTAAGTTTGCTAGTTCTTGCAAATGGTGTTCCAATTAAAATTGATTCGGGGATTAAACCTAATCTTCTTCTTCTTCCTTTTGGAGCTGTACTTTTTCTTCTATTTACAAAAAACAAGAAGTTCGAAAAAACAGAGGCTACTCTTTTAATAATACTATACGTTTTATTTATTCTTTTTGAATTTATACTTTAAACGTTATTTAAAGGAAAAAACATATAATCACTGCTTGATTGTTGTGATATACTAGGCCAATGAATAAAATAAAAGACATTCCTAATATCTCCTTCCGTTTTAAAAATTGTTCTTTAATTTGCCAAAAAATTAAAGATTTCTTTGCTAAAAATAAGATTATTTCCATAGGACTTATTGTTGTTTTAATATCTTTCTTGTTTGGATATTTACTTAAGGGACTATTCATTGCAGCAACAGTAAATGGAATGCCTATCTCAAGATTAAAAGTTATTAAACAACTAGAAAAATATCAAGGTTCTTCAGTCCTTGATTCTTTAATTACAGAGGAACTTGTAAGACAGGAGGCAAAAAGGATGGGTGTTGAGGTTACAAAAGAAGAACTAGATGAACAGATTAAGAAAATAGAGGAAAATCTTGCTAGTCAAAATCAAAGCCTAGATGCCGTACTTGAGCTTCAAGGAATGTCGAGAAAAGACTTGGACGATAGCTTAAAACTTAACATATTAATCGAAAAAATGTTATCTGACAAAGCTGTTGTTACAGATGAGGACGTTCAAAGTTATATTGACGAAAACAAAGATTCTTTCCCAGAAGGAACTGATATGGAACAGGTGAAAACAATAATAAAACAGCAACTGGTTCAAGAGAAACTTGGAAATGTTTATCAAAACTGGATAGATGAGATTAAGGGTGCGTCAAAGATAAACGTAGTAGTAAAGTACAACTAAAAAAGTCTATACTATAAATATGCTGCTAAAATCTACTCGGACATTAGGTGAAATGGTTCCCGTGCTACTGAATGATGTCAGCAAAATGGACTTTATGACTCCCACCTACTGGGTCTTTTCAAATGTTTCAAAAATATGGGAAAATATGACTGTCATATCTCCTGGAAATTACTCGGGAGAATTCCCTAAAACCTTTGGACATTACCACTTTTCTTCTACTGTTGAAAAATACAAGCTTCTATCAGGAAGAGGATTACTATTACTACAGAAAAGAAAATTCTCTGATGACGATTGGGTATCTGACCAGATAGATAAAATTTTCTTCGTTGAGTTTTTGCCAGGGGATGAAATTAACATAACACCAGAATGGGGACACTCCTGGTCAAATATAGGAAATGAGCCTCTAATTACCCTTGATGACTGGAAAGATGGCCATACTCCACAAGATTATGAACCAATAGAAAAAATGAAGGGTATGGGATACTACCTAATATCTAAAAATGGCAGTGCAGAATTTATTCCAAACAAAAAATACAAAGAATTACCAAAACCGGAATGGGTAACAGCAAAAGACTTTAACAAAGTTTCTTGTGAAGATTAGTAATATAG
>CAZADQ010000041.1:3429-5591 GCA_964483965.1 uncultured Candidatus Saccharibacteria bacterium | reverse complement strand
TTCTAAAATAGTTCTGGTAGGATATTTCAGCATAAGTTTTGGATTCCTGCTGTATTTCAACTCCTTCTTTAGCCTCAATAGCTTGGTGAAGGCCGTGAGAAAATCTATTATTAGGTAAAAGTCTCCCAGTAAACTGATCAACAATTACAACTGCACCATCTTTAACAACATAATCTTTATCTTTTTCAAAAAGTGTATTTGCAGATAATGCTTGTTCGATCAGATGAACCATTTCAAAGTCCTGTTCATAAAGATTCTCAATTCCTAAAAGTCTTTCAACTCTTCTTATACCAAGATCAGTCAAAGTTACGTTTTTAAACTTCTCTTCTAATTCGTAATCTTGATCTTTTGTTAAAGATTTAATTATAACGTTAGCCTGATTGTATCTATCACTAGGTTTAGAATCGGCTCCTGAAATGATAAGGGGAGTTCTAGCCATATCTATTAAAATAGAGTCCACCTCGTCAACAATTGCGTATGTGTGAACACCCCAATCCCCATTAGGGTTTGTTTGCACCATATCGCTAAGTCTTGAAACCATGTTATCTCTCAAATAATCAAAACCAAATTCGTGATTAGTACCATAAGTTATGTCACATTTATATGCTTCCTGACGAGATACTTCTCTTAAATGAACAGAATACGAATCCTCAAATTCAGTGCTATTAAAAGAAGGGTCGTACACAAATGCTCTTTCTTGCATTATTACTCCAACAGATATGCCTAAATAGTTATAAACAGGACCCATCCATCCAGCACCATGTCTTGATAAATAATCATTTGGTGTAACCAAATGAGCACCTTTTCCTGATAAAGAATTTAAATACAAAGGTAATGTTGCTGTTAAGGTTTTTCCTTCTCCAGTTTTTTGCTCAGCAATCTTTCCTTGATGAAGTACCACACCAGCCAACACTTGAACATCGTAAGGTCTCATATTCAAAGTCCTAAGGGCTGATTCCCTAACTAGCGCGTATGCTTCAGGAAGTATTTTGTTTAGATACTTTTCAATCTCTCTCTCGTTACCCCTCTCCTCAATATTTCTTAATTCCTCTCTCCAATACGCTGTCTTATTCTTTACATCTTCCTCAGAGAGTTTTTTGATATCTTCTTCAAAAGAATTGACCTCAGAGACAATAGGTCTTATCTTTTTTACTTGTTTTTCATTTGTATCAAATAAGGAACCGAACATAAGTATGATAATAACATTATAGATATAAAATTAGTAAATCACATAAAAACGTTAAGGGGAAAGTATAACTAAATCTACAATCTAAATAAATACAGTAATAAGAAGAAAGACAGCTAAAATTAGTCTGTAGTAAATAAATGGGTACAGCTTATTTTTCCTCACAAATTTAAGCATGAACTTTATTGCAGACATCCCAACCACAAAACTAGAAAGAAAGCCAATAAACATAGGGAAAGCATCCGCCGCATTTAAATAATCAAAAGAAGAATAAAGTTTAAAAACTCCTGCAGCTAATACAACAGGAATGGAAAGCAGAAATGAAAATCTTGTAGATTCCTTTCTACTTAACCCAAAAATCATTCCACCAGATATTGTAGACCCTGATCTTGATACACCAGGGAATAATGATAGAACCTGAATCAAACCAACCTTAAAACTTTTCCAAATTGAAATCTCATCCTTAACAATTAGTCTTTTTTTAATACTCTTCTCACCAATAAACATAAGAAAACTTCCAAATATTAAAAATACTGCGACACCAATAACATTTCTGTAATTCTCTAAAACGTCCCCAAAAACAATCCCAAAAATTCCTACAGGTATTGATCCTACTATAACTTTTAATCCTAAGATTGAATTCGAAGAATATTTTTTAAATTTAAAAGTATGACTTGAAAAAACATCTTTTAGAAAGGAGGAAATTATATCTTTTAAATCTGACCAAAAACAAATGATTAAAGCTAAGGATGTAGATAAATGTAGAGTTGTATCAAATACAAGTGGTTGTTCTTGCCACCCAATAGATTTAGAAAAAGTAGATAAGGCAACCAAATGTCCGGATGATGAAACAGGTATGAACTCTGTTAAACCTTGAATTATTCCCAATACTAAAGCCTGAATAATTGACATTTATGCTCTCCCAAATACTAAAATATTATCAGAGTTAGTGTATCCAGCTACAATCTCTGATTCA
>CAZADQ010000041.1:0-3419 GCA_964483965.1 uncultured Candidatus Saccharibacteria bacterium | reverse complement strand
TGTTCTGTATAAATTCTATTAAATACTAAAAAACCACCTGGCTTTACTAATCTTTTTACAGCTGCAATAAAATTTCCAGTCTTTCCAAGATCTGGGTACCTATCTCCATTGAAAATATCAACTATCAAAATATCGATACTTTGATTAGAAAGATCAAATTCCTCAGGTTCTACTACTACTCTAAGAGCATTATCGGCAATGATTTTATGGTTGGGAATTGAATCAATATCAAAATATTTTTTAGCTATATCAACCATTACCTCGTCGTACTCGATACTTGTAATTTCTACACCTGAAAAATTCCTAGAGATAAGATGAGCAATTGTTCCTCCCCCCATTCCTAATATCAAAACCTTTTTTATTGTACTAGGGTCTGTTACTCTCTCCTTTAAAGAGTCGACAAGTTGTCCCCAAATCAATTTAGAACATGCAGGAGAATCGGGATTAATTGACTGAATAATGTTACCTACAATGATTTTTCTAGTCTTTCCTGTTTCCACAACTCTTATACGACCATTAAGTTTAGACGTTGTATCAAAAATTACCTTAGGCATTTTAAGCCCGTCGAAAACACTCATTGTTTAATATCGTAACATAACTTAAACCTTTGGTTTAATTTTCTTAAAGCCTGTGTATTTTCTTAAAACCTTAGGTATTAAAACGGAGCCATCTTTTTGCTGATAACTTTCAAGTACTGCGGCCAAAAGTCTAGGAGTAGCTGCAACAGTATTATTTAGTGTATGAACAAATTTTAAATCTCCATTCTTTGCCCTATACCTTATATTTAGCCTTCTTGATTGAAAATCTAGAAAGTAGGAATCAGAGTGTGTCTCTCTATAATCTTTTTGTGAAGGAAACCAAGTCTCAATATCGTATTTCTTTCTCTGACCCGCTCCCATATCCCCAGTGCACATAAGCACAACTCTATATGGAAGACCTAAATTTTTAAGAATACTTTCTGAGTACCTAAGCATTTTTTCATGCCACTCTCTTGATACACCTTCATCATTTTCACAAAGAACAACCTGCTCTACTTTGTAAAATTGATGAACTCTGAAAACTCCCTTTGTATCTTTTCCGTAAGCTCCAATCTCTCTCCTAAAACATGGGCTTAATGCAATAAGTTTAACGGGTAAATCTTTTTCATTTAATATTTCACCTGCATAGTAAGACGTAAGTGAGACCTCAGAAGTACCAATTAAAGCTTTTTCATCTACTTTATAGTGATCTTCCACTCCCCACGGAAAGTATCCGGTACCTACAAAGAACCCGGGGTTTACCATCCAAGGAACTCCCATAAAGGTAAATCCCTGTTTAATCATAAAATCGTAGGCATACTTTAAAATTGCTTGTTCTAAGACTGCTCCTTCATTCTTTAAAAAATAACCTCTAAATCCCGATATCTTTGCCCCACGATCGACGTCAATGATATCCAAAGTTTTTCCAAGTTCAATATGATCTTTTGGTTCAAAACCAAGGCTCTTAACTTTCCCAACTTTTCTAACTTCCACATTACCCCCTTCATCTTCACCAACTGGAACATCTTCTGCAGGAATATTTGGAACCCAAAGCATTATATCATCCAATTTTGATCTATAATTTTCTAAATCCTTTTCTAACTTCTGCAATTCCTCTTTTATAACTTTTGCCTGCTCAATTATTTTTTCTTTTTCTGAGGACTTGGCTTTTGCAACCTCATTAGAAATCTTGTTTCTTAAGCCTCTCTCTTCTTCAACTTTCTTTAATAGGTTTGAATAGTTATCGTAAACTGCTAAAAGATTTTCTATATCAATCGTTCCTTCAAGCCTTTTGTTTTTTATTGCTTCTTTAACCTTATCTTTATTTTCTTTTATGAAATTTATGTCTAACATCCTCTACATTAAACCGTTTTTTTGTTGCTTTTTCAATAAGTGATGGTAATATGAATAAAAGTATTTTAGCAAATAGATTGTCTTAACAAGGTTTTTGGATTTTAAAACCCCTAGGTAGATAAGAACTAAATAGTATTTTTACTGCCTTGTGAGGTTGTTATTGACCTAAAAAACTTGTTCTGATAAAATCAAGCGCGTCGTTTAAACGATGAGTACAAAAGAAGTAATAAAAAAAGACGGAAAAATAATAGAAACCTTAATGAGCGGGATGTTCAAAGTCCAGTTCGATGACGAAACAACAGCTTTGGCAATGATATCAGGAAAGATGAGAAAACAACACATTAGAGTTTTAGTTGGGGACAGAGTCAAAATAGAATTCTCCCCTCACGACCTAACTAGAGGTAGGATTACTTTTCGTCTTAAATAAAAAAACTTATAGAATAATTAATAGAAAGTTGCTTAATAGAAAATAAATTTTAGTATGAAAGTAAGAACGTCATTAAAAGCTATTTGCAGAGATTGCAAAATAATAAAAAGAAAGGGTGTGTTAAGGGTTATTTGTAAGAGAAATCCTAAGCACAAACAAAGACAGGGTTAAATATGCCTCGTATTAAAGGTGTTGATATACCAAATGAAAAAAGAATAGAAGCATCCTTAACATACATACAAGGTATTGGTTTTACAACGTCTAGGAAAATATTAACGAAGGCAAAAGTTGATTTTAGTAAAAGAGCAAAAGATTTGACTGACGCTGAGATAGCAGAGATAAACAATGCAATATCTTCTGTTGGATTGCCAATAGAGGGACAGCTTCACAGAATTATTACCTCTAACATTAGAAGATTGAAAGAAATTAAAAGTTACAGAGGTTTAAGACATCATTTAGGACTTCCAGCAAGAGGCCAAAGAACAAGGACAAATGCTAGAACTAGGAAGGGAAAGAAAAAGACAGTAGGAGGTCAAAAGAAAAAATTAACTAAGAAGTAATGGTTTTAACTAGTAAGATAAATATAAACTAATAAATATGGCAAAAAAGAAAAAAGATAAAATAATATCACCTACAGGAAAAGTTTTTATAACTGCAGGTATGAATAACACCATAATTACCGTTACAGATGATCAGGGTAACACTCTATTTGCAGGTAGCTCAGGAAAATCAGGTTTTAAAGGTTCGAGAAAATCTACTCCTTATGCCGCAACGAAGGCAGCAGAACAATCTGGGGCTCTTGCATATAATGCAGGGATAAGAGAAGTATCGGTACTTGTAAAAGGTCCGGGGCTAGGAAGAATATCTTCAATAAAAGCATTAAAGAGTGCTGGTTTAAATATTGTATCCATTTCTGATCAAACACCTATACCACACAATGGGTGCAGACCTAAAAATAGGAGAAGAATATAAATGGCTAGATATATAGATGCAAAATGCAGACTGTGTAGAAGAGAGGGGGTTAAACTCTACCTTAAGGGTAAAAGATGTGAGGGTGAAAAGTGCCCAATGAATCAAAAGGTACAAGCTCCGGGACAACATGGTCTAAGCAGAAAGGCTCT
>CAZADQ010000040.1:0-5592 GCA_964483965.1 uncultured Candidatus Saccharibacteria bacterium | reverse complement strand
TTAAATACGGCCCTTTAGTTGTTGCAACAACAAGACCCGAGACTAAGTTTGGAGACGTTGCTTTAGCTGTTAATCCCGATGATGATAGATACAAAGAATATATAGGGAAAGAGATTGAGTATGAGGACCCTCTTGGTAAATTTAAAATACCTGTAATTGCAGATAAGTATGTTGATGTTAGTTTTGGTACAGGTGTTTTAAAAATTACTCCTGCACATGATAAAAACGACTACGAAATAGGTTTAAAACATAAACTTCCTGTAGTTAGTGTTATTGGCTTTGACGGAAAGATGAATGAAACCTCTGGTAAATATTCTGGTATGGAGGTGTCAGATGCTAGGGAAGCAGTTGTTAAGGATCTTCAGGATATGGGAATGATTGAAAAGATTGATGATAAGTATGAAAACTCTGTAGCTGTTTGTTATAGAGCAGGTCACGAAATAGAACCTACAGTTCTTCCCAATTGGTTTATTAAAGTTGAGCAATTAAAGAAACCAGCTTTAGACGCGGTTATAAACGGAGATGTAAAAATATATCCAAGATGGAGGCAAATAACGTATACAAAATGGATGGAAGAGATGAGAGATTGGCCTATATCAAGACAAATTGTTTGGGGTATTAGAGTTCCTGTTTGGTATTCTTCTGATGAAAATCCAGATATTCAAATTACATTTTTAAACAAGAAAAAAGAAAGAATAACAGGAAAAATAGGAGACTTGCTAAAAGATTATTCTTTTGAAGAGTTAGAGAGTGGTTTACAGAATTTAATTTCTCCTAAGAATTCTACTTATGTTCTATCAAGAACAAAACCAGGGGAAAAGCATTTTCAAGAAACAGATACATTTGACACATGGTTTTCTTCCGGTCATTGGCCGCTAGCTACTTTAAGATACCCTGATTCTGAAGAGTTCAGGTATTTTTACCCTACATCTGTAATGGAGACAGGTTGGGAAATAATTAGATTTTGGGTATCTAGAATGATAATGTTTGGAATTTACTTGACCGGAAAACCTCCTTTTAAAGATGTTTATCTTCACGGCTTAGTAAGGGCTTTGGATGGGAAGAAAATGAGTAAATCTCTAGGCAATGTTATTGACCCTTTAGACTATATTGAAGAATATGGAGCAGATGCTTTAAGGATGGGTTTAATATCAGGGACAGCAAATGGAAGAGATTTTGCTTTTCCTAAAGATAAAGTTATTGCATACAGAAACTTTGCGAATAAATTATGGAATATGGCCAGATTTATGTTGATGTTAATGGAAAACAGGGATATTAAGTTTTTTGATGAAAAGAATAAGGATGATTTAAATAATTTAAAGGAAGAGGATAAAACTATTCTTGCTCAGTTGGATAGTACGAAGAAGAGTGTAAATGAGAGTCTTGAAAAATATAGATTTTCAGAGGCTTCTGACTCTATATACCAATTTATGTGGCACGAAGTTGCTGACAAATATATTGAAAATGTTAAGAATAGAGAAGATAAGGAGTTTTCATTGGGATTACTAATGTACGTTTTTATTGAAGGCTTAAAGTTACTTCACCCTTTTATGCCTTTTGTTACAGAAGCTATTTGGAGTAACTTATCTAAAGATTATAAGGACCCGGAACTATTAATAAATAACATTTGGCCAAAATAGAAGTTAAGGTGTTTTAAAAAGAATTTAGACATTGATTGTGTAGAAAATAACTGTCGAAAATATTACTAAAGAATTACTAATGTATTTAAATTACCGCTTACAACCTAGTTTTTATCTTGAGAGTCTTCTTTACCACTTTCCCCATCCTCACCCTCTTCAGGGGTTTTTTCTGCTGTAGCTTCTAGTCCTGCGATTGCCTCTTCTTCCGACACTGCTTCTTCAGGTTCTTCAGCTATAGTTACTTCGTCTAATCTAACCACCATCTCATCTGGATCTATATCTGGGATTGTGACTTTATTCCTGTCATAGTCAAGTTGAGACACAGCAACACCTTGTCCAAATTCATTCAAAGATGCCACGTCTACTATAAATTCATGGGGTATATCTTGAGGTAAAGCCTCTACTGTAATCTCTTGAAATAATTGCAAAGCAATACCAGTTCCATTTTTAATTAAATCATTTTCTTCTTCTCCAATTACAGTGACAGGAACTTGCGCCTCTGTTTTTATTGTTAAATCGGGTTTATAGAATGCAACATGAATAAACCTTCCAGTTACAGGGTCGTATTGAACATCTTTTATTAGTACCTTGTATTTTTCACTCTCTGCTTCTATATCTATAAGATCAGTTTCTCCAGATTTTTGGAATGTTTTATCAAATTCATTGTATCCTAAAGACAAGGTGACAGAGTCCATACTCTTACCAAAGATAACAGCTGGTATCATGTCTTCCCTTTTTATGTACTTGGTTTTTTTACCAAGAATTTTTCTATTAGTTGCTTTTAATTGCATAGGTACCCTTTAAGCATGGGTTATTCTACGGGGAAAAACCCTGTTGGTCAATACGTGTATTTTATCAGAAAAATATAATAAACTGCTATTTGATATTACAAATACTAAATGAGCGGTTTTTATACACTATTCCACATTCAATTTATATATTTTACTGGAGTTTAAAACAAATATTACCTTTTCGTCAGACGTTACAGAAATACTTCTAATATCATCCCATTCCCCATCTTTATCGTTTTTATACTGTCTTACCAAATTCCCTTTGTTATCTAATACCACAATGCTTTTATTTCCTTTATCAGCTACATAAATATAATCAAAATCGATATCAGCAGTAACTTTTGTTGGTTCAAGAAAAGATTTTTCTAACCCTGTTACTGAAAAGTCGGTTCTTGATCCTCCGGAGAAATTTACTAGATTTCCGTCACTTTTAAGCACATAGATACTGTATGCAATTGACATAGATACTGCGTTATTAAAGTCCGGATTTTGTCCCCAAACAGTGCTACTTAACTCCCCATCTTTTTCTGAACTTCTTGTCAAAATATCGTCAGATACAGAATAAATAAAATCCGCGTAGGGGAAGGATAAATTTATCCCCTCTACTTTGTACGAGTCTTTTGTTTGAGAATCTTCCAAGTTATATGTTTTATACCCTTCTTTGTCGTTAAAGCTTAAAAGACTGTTAACTTGTGCGAGGGATTTGATTCCGGGAAATGTATTTGTTTCCATACTGAAATTAGGCGTAGATATTTCAGAAACAAATATTCTTCCAGATGTTCTATCTACAGCAACTATCTTTTCACCGACGATTTGAATTTCGGAGGGGTTTGAATTTTCCTCAGCTATTTTTAAATCATAAAAAATCTCTGGAGAGACTCTTTTTATCTTGTACTGCTCATCTTTTGTTCTATCTTCAAGATTTACCATTTGTGATTCAGTTGTGTTGTTTTCACTTTTTTCTAATTGTTCTGCAGTTTTCTCTTCCCCTTTTTCATCTTTGTTATCTTTAAATACAACTGATCTAAAAGTGAAGAAAACTGATACGGCGAGAAGAACCGCAATTAGACTTAAAAATACCCATCCTTTTGTTTTGCTTTTTTCTCTTCCCCCTAAACCCTCCGATGATATTTGTGTTATTTTTCTTTTTAATAAAGCAGCTTTGCGTTTTGGAAACATTCTTATAATTACCAATCCTAGAGATAATGCCAAAGAACCTATTTTCTTTCCTACTATTAATAATTTTTCAAAAAAGTTTTTTATTTTCCCAACTATCTTTTGTCCCTTCTCTCTAGCTTGACTCTTTGATGCAACCTCTCCCAATCCAAAATCTATTTCTTCATCTTTTGAAAAAGATGTATCGATAAGAAGTCTCATTAGAAGGCAGGATTGATTTGTATCAAGATCGTTTTCTGAGATGCTGGATGATAATAGTTTTTCTGCGGGGAACACTTTATCAAAATTATCTGTGCATAAAATTAGAACTTCATCTTCATCAACAATTTTTGAAGAGGAAGAAAAATTACCTTCAGAAACCATTTCCAAAGAAACTATTCCATTGCTTTTAACTAGATAACTTTTAGCAGATCCAAATTTTACTATGTATAACACATTTCCCCATAGAATTGCTGAAAGAACGTTTAGATTAATATCCTGCGGATCTGAAGTTAGAGTGTCATTTGAAAGATGGAGAATTTTATCTTTTGTTTCCATAATGGATTTCTCCATTGATTGGATTGGAGATATAATTTCAGATTCGTAGTAAGACTCGTAGATTACGTCATTTACCACCTTGGTTATTAGCTCAGTATCAAAATTAGAACTTCCTGAGATTTCAAAAATTGTGTAGACAGTTCCTTTTTTTAACAGTAGATTCGGGGAATCAGGTTTTATAACAATGCATTTAGAAAATGAGTTGCTGTATTGAGGCAACCTTGGGTTTAGTTCTTGAGTTTTTGCGGTTAATTTTTTTATCATTTTATGAATTTAACTAACTTTAGAGAGACATAAAAGTTAGGACCACAACTATAAATGTGGCTACAAAGTGCAGGTTAGCTACAAGAGAAAAGAATTTGTTATAGGGAGTTTTAAGATTTAAGTTCATTATTTTTAATCTTCTAATTGAAACAAAAGCAAAGACAAGATAAATAACCATAATAATAAAAATAAAAATCTCTCCACCATAAACTAGTATATTTACCACATCTCCAATTTTTATGTTATCAATGTTTGAGGGTACCATCGTGTTCCTTTCTCTTTAAAATTAGATCTGATACTGTGTCTCTTACTGCAGAGGGGTTGTCTACGAATGTAAATTCAAACTCTTGGCTTTCAGCTGCTGTTTGAACGTGTATAGATCCTATATTAAAAACCTGTCCCCACACAGAGTTCATTTTTGAGGTTACATCTTGAATATTATTTAATGGTGTTTCTGATATGTTGGTGCAATTTTTATCTATGTCTACTATTTTTTTGTTTGTAATAAGAAGTACCTCAAAGTACCATTGCAAAAAACTTACAAACGCAAAGTAGAAAACAAATACGTACCAAAAAAGAGTAAGGCAAAAAAGAAAAAAGTCGTTAAAAATATCAGATCCGTTGTACTGTATTTTTGATACCACTGGAATTAGAACTATAGGAATTAAAAGAAAAATTAGAGAAACAAGTAACCACCCTATTGTTGTCAAAAGACTTCTTCTGATTAGAAGAATAACATCTTCATCGGGGTCTTTACCCTCATAAGATGTTTCTTTAGGGTTTTTAATGAAAGACGTGAATAAATCAATTTTTTTCATTGCTTTTATTATATCAAAGGAAAGGTAGATTTATTTGCTACGCTGTTGCCTGGGTTGGGAATAATGTTGTCTTCAACTATTTTTTTATTTGAATATCAAAAAGTCCACTTCTTAAAGATATATAGCCCGGAGCTCTAAGATTAAATACTTTTTGAAAAGTACTTCCATCTATAGACACAGACCCTTTGTTTGTTTCAAAATATACGGTTGCAGTTTTTCCTGTATTTTCACTTGTTTTTACCGAAACGTTACTCACGCTAGTATATTTTCCTCCATACGTTTTTTCACTGTACTTCCCTGCTTTTTCAGCCATCTTATCCAATGAGTAGGGATCTCCTCCCCAGCAGTCTTTAGTCACCGGAGTTA
>CAZADQ010000039.1:0-5709 GCA_964483965.1 uncultured Candidatus Saccharibacteria bacterium | reverse complement strand
AGTACCCCCAGGAACAGGTGTAGTATTGAAAGATACTGTTCTTTTGCATGTGCAATTTATTGGGGTTGTTGTTCTTGTGCACACATTAACTTGGCAGGTTCTTGATACTTTTTGGTTTCGATCTCCGTTGGTTGCAAAAGGCTCTTCCTGGTATGTCTCACAGTTATCACGTAGTGCTACTCGATTCCATGGGTAACATATGTTCCCCGCACCCCAATCATCTGGCATTAATGCACTATTATCCCTTGAGTACAGGGATGTAGGAAGTGGAAACAGTCCTGTGAAGTTAGATTCATTAACATAAAAACCGGTAGCAAGTAAGCTATCTATTTTATCTGGATTAGATCCTAAATATTTATCAGCGTTTTTTCTATCAAAAAATGTTTTGTTTTGATTCTCTTCGCTGGTAGAGGAATCTCCAAGTGTGAAGAAGCTTAAAATAAATGCTAATAAATCAGGCCTACCACTCCCGTCTTCTTTAGCAATTAGATTTCTACCTCTTACCCAATCTATAAATCCGTGTCCCGAGATGGCGGATATTAAGCTGTCCAAAGAGTCCTTAAAGATATCAGGGCTCTTAGCCCAGTTTGCGTTTACGGGAAGTTGTCTAATTCTATTCCATGCCGCCGTAGTGATATATAATCCTGAAGTAGGTGTTCTTGGGCCTCCTTTATCCCCTCCTGATACTTCTCCTGTAAACCAATCAACAAGAGATGATGGGGGAACTTCTCCCTTTATAATCCCGTAAAGTGTAGAAACAAGACCTTGCTCAGCACTAGAAGAGGTAAAATCATCAAAAGGATAATGATTTTCATCTGCTACAAATCCCTCGCCAAAGTAGTGATCGTCATATATTTTTTCATCATGATTAGGTTCCGTTACAATCTCTGTGCCAGTTGCTATTATTGGATTTACTTTTGAGTACTCTCCCAATGGGTATATGGAGCCTGATGTTCTTTTTATTACTGTTCCGGAGGCAATTTCTTGATTGTATCTATCATCTTTATTTGGAGGAGATAAGAAATTAGTTAAAGGTTCCATTGATCTATCCCCAGATGATATCTCATATGCTCCAAGTAATGTGTTGTTTGGCATTTTTCCTCCGCTTGTTATAGTTGCAGATGTACATCCAGACATAGGTACATCGGGTGCCTCTTCGAAAAGTTTGAATACTGTTGAGTCACAAGTTGTAACAGTGTCCAGTCCTCCGTAATTTGATGGTGCTGATTCAATTCCTGCGGAGTAAGAGTCTTCTTCGTTTTCAAATAACCAACCCTGTTTTGCTGTGGTATTGTTCTTTCCAAAATAAACTAAAAACTCTGTATTCCAGTAATCTTTGCTTAATCTGTACCCTCCAGCGCCACTCGAATTTTTTGGTTGTATTTCCCCTAATTTAACAGGGTCTGTTGGACTATCTTTTAAAACACATATTGGTATATCCGGATCCATTTCAGATAGCATTTGCTCATAATCAACCGGAGTTTGAAATCCTTTTGCGGGTCCTATCGTTGTGTAGCTATTTCTGTATCCTTCGGTATTTATGGTTTGATCACATTCTTTAAACCACTCGCAGTCCGGGTAAGCTTGCTCTTTTTTCATTCCAGCCCATCTTAAAAATACTTTACCAGCACAATTAGAATATTGTGATCCTAAAAATCTTGCTACGTCTGCAGGATCTTGGGCGTATTCTATAAGATCCAGTCTTGCTTCCATAGCTCTGTAGTAAAGAATTTTTTCAAAAGGAGAAATATTAGGAAGTAGGTGTTGAGTAGTATATTTACCACTTGTATACAATAAATTTTGGTAAGTATTAGGATTTAGAGGATTTACCAAGGCATCAGGATCAGGCGGAATTTGAAGAGAATTAGAGGGTAGTGCGTTATTTGTGCTACCTGGAATTGGTGGAGGAACATTGAATCCTTGACTTCCCTCAGGTATAAACATTTCTGGACTTATGACTACATCGTTTGAATAAAAAGTATCAGAAAATTCTAATCGTGTCATAGTTATACTGGGATTTGGTATGTAAGAGTAGGGTATAGCAGGGTCACTAGGCTCATTCCAGTATTGTAATTCTAACTCTCTTAGTAGTGTGAAGAACTCTGGATTATTGGAATTACGAAATTCTCCCATTGTCATTCCCCAAATAGATTCTAAGCCTGTTATTATTCCTGATGATAAAAATCCCAAGTTTTTATCAACGGCACATAAACTTTGCCAGATTGTTCCCTCATATTTCTTCCAACAATCGAGTGACCACCAAGCTCCTTTCTCAGGTACTACGTCTTTTAATTCTGGTGCCTCTGGTCCTGTTAATATAGCCTTTATTACTTCTATTTTTCCTGGTTCGTGTCCAGGTTCGGTAAATCTAGGGTCCGCACCTTTTAAATTTATAAAAATACTTTGATTTGTTCTGGGATTATTTTCTCCAAAGTACGTTTGTGTTGCATTTCTTTCTTGTGTTAAATAATCCTCTGGATATTCGACAGAGTAAAAAGCATCGGAATCATCCTCCGTGGGCATTTTATTTGATATTCCTATCTGATTTGCTAACTTTATTCCTGAAACAAAATCATAGTTATCTTTTGTTGGTGCTGTGTATGTTAGTGTTTCTCCTGCACAATCTACCTCTTGCACTATATCTGTTAAATCGTAGTAAGAGGGGATAACCTGCAATCCTTGAAAACTATTTCCGCATCTAAACACTAAGTAACGTTTTTTTGATTGAAGAATAATTTCCAATTCGGTGTTGTTTCCCCATTTTATATTAAAGTTATTGTCCATCTTTCTTCCTACTAAATGAAATTTTCCATCTTCATTAGTTGACGTTGATGAGAACGGATGGACTAATTCCCCGTCTATTTTGCAAGTTGGAGACGTATTGTCACACTCGTATAGAAGAACAGTTACTCCAACTGCAGGGTGTTGAGCTACTCTTTCTGCAATAGTCCCGTCACTTAGTGTTTCTTGCACAGGCATCGCCTCTTTTACTGTTCCGCATAAAGATACTAAGTTTTTCTCTCCCGGCTCTTCATTTGGCAAAGGACAGTTGTTACTGCCTTCTACAAAACCAGATCCTATCTGATAGTTTGATCCCGATGGAATTTCTACAGCTTTAACTTCTTGATTAAAATTAAAGATATATATAGACAAAACAATAACGGTAAATATCTTAAAAAATATTTTCATAATATCCTAATTATTATAGCAAAGACTTAATAAAATAGGTCTAATGGTAAAATGTTTCTACATATGACTAAAGGTAAGTTGTTGTCTAAAAACAGAAAAGCTTTGTTTAACAATACTTTAATAAAAAGATTTAATGCAGGGATTGTATTAAAAGGAAATGAAGTCAAAGCTATAAGAGAAGGAAAGGTAGATTTTGAAGGTTCCTATATAAAGGTATTTAAAAATGAAGTTTATGTAGTTAACTTAAACATAGGAAGATACTCCAAACAATCAAAAGAAAGTAGTACATATGATGAAAGAAGAGAAAGAAAACTTCTTTTAAATAAAAATGAGATAGCAGAAGTAAATAGAGACATATCCGAAAAAGGTAAAACAGCAGTTCCTTTGTCTTTAGTGTTATCAAATAACAAAATAAAACTGGAATTTGCAATAGTTAAAGGTAAGAAAGAATTTGAAAAGAAACAAACAGCAAAGGAAAGACAGATAAGAGCAGATATGCAAAAAGAATCTAAGGAATTGAGAAGTTTCGAGGTATTTGATTAGAGTCTCTTAAAGTTGATTTATCAACTTATTTGTAGTACAATTCTCGCACTTAAATCACATAAACAGGATATTTGTTTGTGTCATTTAGCACTTTAACAAGGGGATGCATTGGATTTGACTAATGCTTATTTTGCATAGTTGCAAGTAGGTTTATTAATGCCTTAAATTGATAAAAATATAAATGCCGATCAAAAAGCATTTGTGCCAGCAATGGCATACGTTAACGCTTAATTTAATTAAGTCTTAACAGACTACAGTAATTCTTCCTAGAGAATTTCTGCTTAAGTCTAATAAAGCTAGGATGAGGTTGTTTGGAATTGGCTTTTTCAAATCGCCAAGAGAATTATCTCAAAGAAATAGCCTGCAGAAAGTATAAAGGTAAGTTAAATACCTGCTTTCCTAAGTTAAATTTTAACTAAACTTGTAGAGATTATGCGAAAATGTATTAGAACGTGGGTTCAACTCCCGCCATCCCTGCCATAAATTAAAATACTACTTTTTGTAATAAATCTTCTTTTATATAACATATCTAATCTAGAATATTTAGATGCTAATTTTTTAAAAAGATTAATTGTTCAAGCACTAAAAATAGAAAGAAAGAGAGAAGAAATAAATAAGTACATAAGATACATATGAGAGGAGGAGAGAGTGCCTGTGTATTTACTTGACTTGAAGAAGAGAAGACAGGGATCAAAACGTTCAAAAAAGATAGCCGAAAGGAATCACGCTAAACGTAGGTTTTTAGGTAGATACGGTTTAGTTCTTTCCAAACCACTAAGAAAAATGATTATAGAGTCGATACAGACGGGAAAGGGAACTCTTGTTGAAAAGCAGTCTAAAAGAGTCTCTTTGTGGAAGAACGTAGTTCCGGGCCTGCCTGACGCTGTTGTTGTCTATGATAAGGAAAGAAAGGAGATAGTTACTGTATTATGAAAACGTGAAAACGTAGTCTATTTTAAGACCCCTGTTAAAAGCACTTTACAGGGGTTTATTTTTAACACTTTCCATTTTAAGTAGATTCCTGTTCCTTTACTTTTAAATTCCTCACTCTATATTAACTACAGGACTATATATATATATTACTACAGGACTAAATATATTATTATGCTTTTAAATCAACAAATTAACATATGTGGATAACTTATGGAAAAGTTAATTAATGCTCTATTTCCTCCAAGATGTGTGTTCTGTGGTCGTGTTGGAGATGTATTTTGTGAGAACTGTATATCTAATTGTTCAATTATTTTCGATCAAAGATGTATATTTTGTGACAACCCATCAAGCGATGGTATTACGCATAAATATTGCCTAAATAGATACTCTGGAGATCTTAAAGACCTTAATCCAGGTATAAGAAAGACTCCCTCTCAGTTTATAAGTGTCTTTGTTTATGAGAATAATGTTAGGGAATGTATTAGAAAATCAAAATATTCATCCAGGCTTTTTATGTGTTTAAAGAGACTATCTTTTGAAGGTGTAAACATTGCATATGAGTGGGGTTATAGCTTTAGTGATTTCATAGCTGTTCCAATACCTGTTAGTAAACAAAAGGAGAAGATAAGGGGGTTTAATCAAGTTGATTTAATATGCAAATCATTTTCTAAAAGATTCAATATACCCATAGATAATTCTCTTCTAAGTAGAATAAAGGATAAGAACGCCCAGCATAGACTAAATAGAAAAGAAAGGTTTGAAAATATAAAAGGATCCTTCGTTTCGAGCGATAAAGCAAGGGGTAAGAAAATAGTTTTAATTGATGATATTTGTACCAGTGGGGCAACATTTCTTGAAGCATCCAAAGTGTTGTATGAGAATGGAGCATTGGATGTTAAATGTTTTTCCTTAAGTAAGAAGCTTAAATAATAGTTTTGGATAACTTTAAAAAGTATTTAAGCTGGTATAATATCAACTTACTTAGTGTTATTTGACGTTTTTGTTATATGTTACACATGGAGGGTTGGCAGAGCGGTAATGCAG
>CAZADQ010000038.1:0-5730 GCA_964483965.1 uncultured Candidatus Saccharibacteria bacterium | reverse complement strand
TTCGGAACGAGGGGTCGGGAGTTCAAATCTCTCTGGGGGCGCCATTGTTCTTAACCCTATAGGTTGACTTAACAATATCGTAGTATATAATACTTCTAAATAAATATAAAAAAAGGAGTGAGTAATGGATGAATCTTATGGAAATGATTTTAGTTGGATATGGGTTTTATTTATGCTTGTAATTATGGTGGCAGCAAGTTTTTCGACGTCAAAACCAGAGTTTGTTGTATTAGAAGGGTATGTTAAAGCAATATACGAAACAAAAAGCGCAGATGTTTTAAAAATCACCGTATCTGTAAATAAACTCACAATGATACCTGAGACCTATAGTTCCGAGTCGTATAGCTCTGTTTACGATAGTGAGGAGATACTTAAAAATATAACTATTACAACTCTAGATAGTGAATTTGATTTTAACGTAAAGGATAAAGTTACGTTGAAATGTAGATCAAACAATATTGTCGGTTTACACGATATAATAAGAAAGTCCTGCATCATACTTAACTAATGTAAAAAGGTTATAACAGCGTTATCCTAATTTAAAACGCTGTTTTTTTATTCTTCAAAATCTTTTAAATATAATTTAATATATTTATATAAGCATTAGTAAAAAATGTTTTAATTATTAGTAAATTTATTTAAAAAAATCTAAAAATATTATCATTGTTTTACATTGATATGACAACATATTCAAAAACTGGTCTATTGACATTTATTGAAATAATACGCAAAATTTTATTATTAATAAATGAATAAATTTCTGCCCAATATTTATTTAAATATATTTTTTAATTAACACTTTGTGAAAGCAGAGTGTTATTTATTTTATGGAAAGATAATAAATAAATGACTAAAGAAGAAATTAAAAAGAAATTAGAAGAGGATCCAAATTGGACACTACCAGATGATGCAACAGATTCAGACTGGGATGTCTATCTTGAAGTTAAAAATGAAATGACAGGTTCGTCTGACTTGGAAGATTCTTGGGAAGATGAAGAAGAATTTGGGGATGCGGGTATTTAATTTTTTAGAATTCAGGTCTTACTTAGTAAGAGTAATTATTTAGGCAAAGGAGGGCCCCTAAAATGCCAGCAAAGAAAAAGAAAGCAAAGAAAGCCGTAAAGAAGAAGAAGAAATAACGGACTTTCAATAATATAAACAGCGGCTTTAGTAGGAAACGAAAAAGTCGCTGTTTTCGTTTCATCTATTTAAGTTATTATTTATGATATATAATAGACTCTGGGTTTTAAGGGGACGTAGCTCAGTGGTAGAGCATCCGGCTCTTAACCGGAGTGTCGAGGGTTCGACCCCCTCCGTCCTCACCATTTAATTTACTTATTATTTTCTTGTACCTTTTCTTATTTCCTGATTTATACGACCTCTTACTAAAGAATTTAACTCACTAGATATATGTATTATTGTATCTGTGGTTATTCCTAAAACAATGACATCGTCGCAAATTGATAAAAGATCCTGATTATATCTATCTCTGTCTTTCTCACTGCTAAATCTAAGAGTAGGCTGAACTATGGTTTGAGTATAATCATAGTCAGAAACAATATTTGTTACAATCGGCAGATTTAATTTTTTATTCATTACTCGTTCGTAACATTTAAAATAGTCAGGTAAGTACTTAATAACCTCCTTTAATATTAAAACAGAGTCCTTTTTGGATTCTTCAAGTTGGTGCTCAACATTCTCAATTTTATCTTCATTATTAAGTTTGTAGTTTTTCATTTCATAAGATCCAGTAACTATTACTTGAACACCTTCTTGTGACTGTGATGTTTTAAACGCTATCGCATCGTTATTAAATGGATGTTTTGGTAGGTATTGTTTTGTTTTATCTAATTCTCTTAATTTCGAAAGTATAATTTCTTTTTTAGAAGGTATCTTCTCATTGTCGTATTCATAGTTTAGTTGATTTTTAACATAAGATAAAAACACTTGAGGTCTTTTGCAAATATCTGTTATAAGAAGACTTAGGTTTCTATTTGGGGGCTCTCCCTTATCATATAACATCTCTAATGCGATATTTTCAAACAATAATCCTCGTACTTCTCTATCAAAAGATTGTGCGTTATATATTCTTCCTTCTTTTTTAGCAACAAACTGAGACTCCATAATATGGCTAGCTATTGTTCCTACAACGTCATTTTCTAATATTCTTTCTGTTGCTTTCAAAACATCTACCCCATCTTTTTCAGCTATTTTTAATATTGTTATTTCTCCTGTATTTTTTTCAGATTTATTTAAAGTTTCATTCATATTACCTACATTTATAAATATCCCACGCTGGGGTATTATGATAGTTAATTCTGTGCCAGTATATACAGTGCTGTAGTTTTTGAGGAATACCCCGATCCTCTATAAAGAAGTCGTTTGTAACTAGAAAATCTATATTAATATTTTCAGGAATTAACTCTTCATGACCAAAGGTATTTCCGTTAACAAATACTTTTAAAGCATAAGGCTTAGTTACCGCAACAACAGTAGGAAATTCTTGAGTTGTATTTGAATCTATATAATCCCCAACTTCTTTATACAAAAAACCATGTGTATTACATTCATAACTATTGCATCCAAACATTGCATAATGTGGTGCATAATAAAATAAGGTTAATATTAGAGTTATAGATAAAGTTATGAATATAATTTTATAGTTTTTTAAATAACTCAAAAAAACTGCACAAGAAATAAAAATAAAGGGAAACAAAGGAAGCAGATATCTATCTATTTTTTGTTTTACTAAACTTATCTCTAAAAAATAAATTAACACAAACAAAGATAGTTGAATATATGTTCTAAGCAATTCCTTATTTACTAACTTTCTTTTAAAAAACATAAATACGAGACTGCAAAAGTATATTAATATAATTGGGTAAGAAATTAAGTTAGGTAATAAAAATACATAATGGTATAAAGGTTTAATATTTTTAGTACTTCTTCCCACTTCTGCAACGTATACCGCCTCACCTAGTACGTTACGAACCACACTGATTGGATTAGACCACATTGCGGGGAACAAGATAAAATATACAATAACCACTGTAATAAAAATAATTGATAGGGGTAATATTATTTTTTTATAAAGTGAATAAAAAGAAAGATTTTCTTTCGATGTTAGAAATTCTATAACAATTGAAACAAACATAATGGGTAAAAGAAACAATGCTTGTGACTTAGTTAGTACTGCGAGTCCTAGAAAAATACCGGAAAGCAGTGTATAAAGTGTTTTTTTATTGTTCTTTATGAAAATTAAAAAGAACAGGTAAGAAATTGTCATAAAGTTAGTCATAAGTGAATCTACGTGCAAAAATCTTGATATTCCTAAGTAATACGGATGGAATGCAAATAGTACGTAACTAAACAACGCTACTTTTGTATTAGTTAGTTTTTTAACTAAAAAGAAAAATAAAAAACCTGTAAGAAGATTTACTAAAACAAGTGAGGCAACAAAGGAACTAAATATTAAAGGAAATTTATCCTTAACATAAAATTCAGGTCTAAAACCAAATTTACTTTCATAAATTCTAAGGAATATCTCACTACTAATTCCAGATAACCACATTACTGTAACTCCTGGCTTTGAGTCCTGATAGGTTTTCTCAAACTTTCGTTTTAGAATAGCTGTTATAAAATTACTGCTTCTTTGATGCCAAAGTTGCCCATCCACATTTAACACAGACGAGCCTAGTCTATAATATGAAAAAGCAGCGCTAACAAGGAAAATGGTTAAAACTAGACCCAATATCTTATTTCTCATATATTAATAATATCAAATAAATGTTTTTAAATCGTTTACATCGTCTTAGCAGGCTTTAATTAAGTATAAAAATATGATTTCATTAAGACACGTGGAAACTAGCAATATAAATACCTTAATATTTGATTTCGACGGTACCCTAGCGGATACATTAGCTTTTACTATTAACTCTGCGTTAGAGATAAATAGAAAATTAAAACTATTGGATTCAGAAAAAGTTAATGTTGAGAAGTTTAGATCAACTGACTCAAAAGCATTTTTTAAAGATCTAGAAATATCAAACTTTAAGTTGTTTTGGTTTCTTTTAAAATATCAAATGAGATTATCAAAAGAAATAGATAATATAAAGACCTTTGAAAACCTACCCTTAGTATTAAGCGAACTGAAAGATAGTAGTGTAAAAATAGGAATTGTTACATCCAATTCCAAAAAGAATGTAAGAAAGTTTCTACTAAATAACGACCTTGAATATTTTGATTTTATATACACGTCGATAAATTATTTTCAAAAAGGTAAGTTGCTCAAAAAAACAATTAAAAAGCACAAGTTGGATAAAAGCAAAGTTATATACGTTGGAGATGAGATAAGAGATATAAAAGCAGCAAAAGAGGCAGGTGTAAAAGTAGCATCAGTAACATGGGGTTATAATTTTGAATCATTATTATCGACCCATAATCCTGACTTTATAATAAATAGACCTGAGGAACTTTTAAATTTAGTCAAATAGTAGTATTATTCTGAGCAAAAACTAAACAGAAAGGTGAGTTATGTTCTCAAACAAAGGTTCGTGTTTCGAGGCTTCAATACGTTCCATGTTGAACAAACAGTGGAAAAAATACCATTTGAAACCTAAAGTTTTGTTTAGACATAGAAAGGAGAAAAGGGATAGAAAAAGAAGAGTAAATAGTAAAAAATAGATTGCTAAGGCCTGGAAATATTTCAAGTTCCAGGCTTTTTCTTTTTAAAAAGGATTTTGTACGTATTAGTTAAATACTGTTAAACTATTGGTAACTTAGCCAGAGTGGTGGAATTGGTATACACGCAGTCTTCAGAAGGCTGTGCCGTAAGGCTTGCAGGTTCGAGTCCTGTCTCTGGCACCATCGTATTTATCTTAAGGTATAATCTTTATGTGAGCAAAAAAGCATTATATCTAGGTATTTTTATAGTAGCTACGTCTTACTTAATTTATTCTTTTTTAACATATAAAAACTACGGTATAACTTCAGACGAGGAGGTAGAATACAAAAGTGGGGCTCTTTTATTACAAGCTTATATAACAAATAAAACAAGTAGTATTAATCTAGCTTCAAGACATCTACCTGAAAACACAATATATTTTAGAGGGCACTTAGCTATTTCTAATTTATTAAATCCTAATTTCTATTACGAACAGTTCCATTTAATTAATATGATTTATGCCTTACCAATATTTTTAGTTATTTATATTCTATTGTTTTTCGAATATAAAAACTTTTATTTAGCTTTTTTAGGACCGTTGTTCTTATTTTTAACACCTAGGTTTTTTGGTCATATACCATCTAATCCAAAGGATATACCCTTCGCAGTTACTTTTTTTCTAAGCATTGTGTCGATATATTTTATTGGTAAATCGAATAAATCTAAATACTTAAAATATTTAGTTTTATCTCTACTCTTTGGACTCTCACAGTCTTTTAGATCTATCGGTTTTACTCTTCATATAATACTTGCTTTGTTTTTATTAATTACTGGACCAGTAAATATTAGAAATTATAAAAAACTGATTTTAAATTCCTTGTAGGGTTATTCCGTTGAAATATTTCTCTGTGCTTCTCTTTGTTATTTCTTTGTCCGCCGTGGTGGAATCTGTGCAACGGTAAAATAAAAATTATACCGATTGCCAGTATTTCGCCAAATAGAAAAGCGTTTATAACTGATAAATACACTTTTGTTGGCACTCGAACGAATTGCCATGGAAGCCAAAA
>CAZADQ010000037.1:0-5813 GCA_964483965.1 uncultured Candidatus Saccharibacteria bacterium | reverse complement strand
TAGGCTTCAGCTGTGAGGACAAGTTTTGGATTAAAAGCCACTTTTTCTGCAATTTTTACTGATGTGTTTTCTAATTCATGAGATTTATTTGCAAGAGTTTCCCAGTCCTGAATTAGTTTAGCCATATCCTCATCCCATTTTGAGTATTCAGGGTATTTTTCTGCATTGATCAAAATATCATCTGTGCGAAGACGCAATAATAGATACTCTTTGGAGATGTCGTAGGTGTTCTGCAAAACTATTTGTTCCTTTTTATCTTTATTAGTTAGTAGAAAATATCCTGCGGAGAATAGAATTAGAAGTACGGGAATTATTATTAGTTTTTTATTTTTCATACAGGGATTTTACTAGATTTATGTAATTGTTCCAAATGGATAAATATATTTTATGTTTAGTAGGTATTTGTTCGGTTCTTTTTTTTATGTCAAGTAACAGTAATTTTTCAAGAGCGGTCGGAACTTCAAGCATAACCTAGGGTCCGACGAGTCTGGTAAAAATTATCCAGGATACGAAAATAAGTCGAAAAAATTAGGATAATCTATGGTAACCCAAACGAGTCAGTTGGAACTTCAAGCAAAAGCCTAGGGAGACGGAATGGTCGGAACTTCAAACATCTGGAGCGGGCGACGGGACTCGAACCCGCGATCTTCTCCTTGGGAAGGAGACGCTTTACCACTAAGCCACGCCCGCATTATCTTTTTATTATATCCCATACAAAAAGTCACACAACCAATTGTATTGGTGTATGACCTTAATATTCGAATATTATGAAAACTTTTAAGGTAATCTAAGTACCTGACCAGGAACGATCAATGCTTGAGATCCGTTGGGTAGAAATCCTATTGAGTCGCTGTTTGCATCCAATATTCTTATCCACTCACTTCCATTTCCATAAACTGCCTCAGCTATCTCCCAAAGTGTATCTCCTGAAACCACGGTATGAGTTGCTCCTTCTATGTCTCCCTCCTTGTAATCTGTTGCTATCCAGACCTGAGCGGTTGTAACTGGGCCGCCAGTTCCCAGGGCTTGTCCTTCGTTTGTTTCTGTAATACCCTCTCCATTTAAATCTCCTAATTCTTTCCTAAATACACTTTCTATCGTGTCTTTATCTTGAGTGATACTCTTTCCTTTATTGAAATATCTGTATGCTGCAAAAACTAAAGTTAAAATGAAAATCCCTCCAATAACTAACGATAATCCATCTTTGGGATTATTTTTTGTATCTGCCATAAATGTGTGTTTAACACCCCCTTTATTAAAGAAATATATTTTCTTCGGGGCAGGAATGATTGTAAGCTAACATAATTAATTATGGTTTTAAAGCAATTTTGATTAGTGATTTTCAATTAAATACCGGATATGAGTAATTCTTGAGGAGGAGTAATTCCGTTGTGTTTTTCTAAGACATTTACTTTATTTGCTAATTTATCTGCGTTCCATCTATTAATTTCGTACATATCAGAATAGATATTGATCTTATTCTCAATATTTAAAACAGATTTTTTTAATATGGAAACATCTTTCTTAAGTACTTTCACATCTTCCTTGAGTACATTTACGTCTTTCTTTAAAACATCTACATCGCTCGTTAATATCTTTATAGAAGAGTCAAATTGTTTTTTAGTTACTGGATTATCTTGCTGAGAATCATTAATCATTAAAGCTATTTTAAAACTATGTAATTTAATTTCAAGTATGACAATCTATCAAGAATAGGGAATATTAAGTAGTTGTTTGAATGGCGGGGCCGACGGGACTCGAACCCGCGACCTCTGCAGTGACAGTGCAGCGCTCTAACCGGGCTGAGCTACGACCCCGCGTTTTATAGTAGTTATGTTATCAGTATAAGGATAATTAATCAATAAGACTTAAGATAGTGATAAAATACACACATGGAAGAAAAAAGACTCTCGAACAAGGAGATTACCACTGAGCTTAAAGAAATTCTTGCAGCAATGGAGGTTAAAAATTTCAACAACTTTCGTATTAGGGCTTATCAAAACGCCATATCCATACTAGAAAACTTAACAGTATCAATATACGATCTGTGGGAAAATAATAGGTTAAATGAAATACCCGGTGTTGGAGAGGGTATAGAAAGTCATTTAAATCAGCTTTTCTCATCTGGAGAGGTAGATGAATACGAAGATATTAAAAAAGATCTTCCTCAAGGAATGTTTTCTTTGATTGGATTAAGAGGAGTAGGGGCTAAGAGGGCGTACAAGCTTGCATTGTCCTTTAAATTGAAAGATAGGGAAACAGCCTTAGAAGGGCTAAAGGAAGCTGCAGAAAAGGGAAAGATACAGATGCTAGAAGGATTTGGTGAAAAGATGGAAAAAGCTATATTGGATGCTATCGAAGAACAGAAAATGACAAAAAATTCAAAAGTTAGATTTCTTCTTCCCCACGCAGAAGAGATAGTAAGTAGAATTAAAGATTACATGAAAAAATGCAAATATGTTAAGGAAATAGAGGTCGCAGGTTCTTTTAGAAGGAGAAACGCTACTATAGGGGATTTAGATATACCAATTTCTACTAATAAACCGAAAGAGGTATTAGATTTCTTTCTTAAATTTCCTGAGATCGGGGAAGTTTTAGTTATTGGAGAAAAGAAAGTTAGTGTAGTTTTAAAAAACGAGGCTCAAGTTGATGTGCGTGTAAGTACTCCTGAAGCTTACGGTTCTATGATTCAATATTTTACTGGATCTAAGCAACATAATATTTTGCTTAGAAACTTCGCTTTAAGCAAAGGGTTATCCTTATCTGAGTATGGTATAAAAAAAGATGGTGAACTAAAAGAATTTGCTACTGAGGAAAGCTTTTATAAAGAAATAGGACTTTCATATATTCCTCCCGAGATAAGACATGGTAATTTTGAAATAGAGGCTGCACAAAAGGATAAGCTTCCCAAACTTATTGAACTTAAAGACATAAAGGGAGATTTACACATGCACACAAATTTGTCAGATGGTGTAAATACAATAAACGATATGGTACAAGCAGCCATAGATCTTGGTTACGAATACATCGGAATTACTGACCACGCTCCTAGCATTCAATCTAGAGGGTTAGGTACTGTTTTAAAAATAGTTAGTGATACTAGAAAAAAGATTGATGAAATAAACAGTTCTCAAGATAAGATAAAGGTGTTATTTGGATATGAGGTAAATATCCTTGTTGATAATACACTTGGGTTACCAGATGATATTTTAAAAAATCTAGATTTTGTAATAGCTGGTATACACTCGTCTTTTTCTCAAGATAAAAAAACCGTGACCGAAAGATTGTTAAGTGCAATGGAAAATCCTTACGTAAATATTATTAGTCACCCATCAGGAAGGATGCTAAATGAAAGAGATCCAATAGATCCTGATTGGAGTAAGGTTTTTGGGGAGGCAAGAGATAGGGGAGTAATTTTAGAAATAAATTCTCAACCTTCTCGTTTAGATTTACCTGATGATTTAATTAAATTAGCAATAGATTGGGATGTGAAGATGTTAATAGGATCTGACGCTCACTCTACTGACGAGCTTAAATTCATAAGATATGGTGTTGATAATGCAAGAAGAGGTTGGGCAGAAAAAGAAAATATTTTAAATACTTTAAACTATGCTAAATTTGTTAAGGCACTAAAAAGAATGTAAAATCTTTTTAGCTTTATTTTTTAAAGGAGGTGATTTTTAATGATTTGGGCAATTCTAGGAGTAGCTATCGCTATAGCTTTATTTATTATAGGTGTCTACAATTCTCTAGTTTCTTTGAAGGTAAAAATACAAGAGGCATGGAGTCAGATAGATGTTCAGTTAAAGAGAAGAACAGATCTTATTCCAAATCTTTTAGAAACTGTAAAAGGTTACGCAGCTCATGAAAAAGATGTTTTTGAGAATGTTACAAAAGCAAGATCAGCTTTAATGTCAGCTCAAAATCCGAAGGAAGCAGGAGAGGCAGACCAAATGCTTGGTAGTGCTTTAAAGAGTTTATTTGCAGTTGCTGAGAATTATCCTGAACTTAAAGCTCAGGAAGGATTTATGAACTTGCAAAAAGAACTATCTGATACTGAGGATAAAGTTGCGTATTCAAGACAGTTCTATAACAGTGTAGTTAGACAGTACAACGAGAAGATAGTAGTTTTTCCAAACAATATAATTGCAGGATCCTTTGGCTTTAAACCTCAAGAATTCTTCGAGGTCGAAGAAGCTGAAAAAGAAAAGGTAGAAGTAAAATTCTAACTTATATTTTCTGAATTTATAGATGTTTTAACGAAAAACTATTTTATGGGTAATGTGTATCAAAATATTGGTTCTAATAAAAGAGATACTGTGGTCATAATATTGTTTTTTATGGCTATTGTAAGTTTTATTTCATGGTTTTTTGGTGAGTACTACTACGAAGATGGAGGTCTGCCTGTACTTGGTTTGGCCTTAGTAATATCCGGAATATCTGGATTCATTTCTTATTACAACTCAGACAAGATAGTTCTTTCAGTATCAAAGGCAAAAGAAGTAAAATACGAAGATTCCCCAGAACTTCATAATCTTGTTGATAATATGGCTATTGCCTCTGGAATATTAAAACCGAGAGTTTTTATTATTGAAGATTCCTCAATGAATGCATTTGCTACAGGAAGAGATCCTAAGCATGCCGCGATATGCTTGACAACAGGTATAGTATCAAGGTTAGAAAAAAGAGAACTAGAAGGCGTAATAGCTCACGAGATGTCTCATATTGGAAATTTTGATACCAGGTTAATGTCTATAGTTAGCATTTTGGTTGGAAGTGTCTCTCTTCTTGCAGATTGGTTTACAAGAGGTTTTTTCTTTAGAAGAGGTAAAAGAAGTAGTAACGAAGGGTCAGCGAGCAGTCTTATATTTATACTTGGAATATTAATGATACTACTAAGTCCTCTAATTGCAGCGTTAATAAGACTTGCCATAAGTAGAAAAAGAGAATATCTTGCTGATTCAACAGCTGCTTTAATCACAAGATATCCAAAAGGTTTAGCAGATGCCTTAAAGAAATTATCTTCTGATTCAGAAATTCTGGAAGCTGCAAACAGTGCCACAGCTCATCTTTTTATCAAAGATCCTGTAAGAGGAATAGTAGCAACAAAAATATCTAACTTATTCAATACCCACCCCCCTATACAAGAGAGGATAAGAAGATTAGAAAATATGTAACATTGTCTTTAAATTCGTGGTTAAATCTGTTTAAATAATAATGATATGAGTGAAAAAATAATTTCCAAAGAAGACATAAAAAAACTTTCTTCCCTTTCTAATTTGAGTGTTTTTGTTAGAGAAGAGAATAAATTAGCAGATCTTTTAAGTAACACTTTAAATTATGTAAAAACATTGGAAGAACTGGATACGTCAAAGGTTTTGGAAACATCTCAAGTAACAGGGTTAGTAAATGTGTTCCAGGAAACTGAAAGTGATTTAGAAGAAAACAAAGGTTTAACTAAGGAAGAAGCTTTATCTAATTCTACAGGGGTAGTAAATGGTCTCTTTTCAACGAAAGCAGTATTTGAAAGATGATTAAATTAAATGAATTAACAATTTTTGAAGCTTTGGATGGTTTAAAAAAGAGAGAGATTACATCAGTAGATATTACAAAAGCGTGTTTAGAACAGATAGGTATTTATGATGGAAAGATAAAGGCCTTCATTACTACCATAAAGGAAGATGCACTAAAGGAAGCTGAGAAAGCAGATAAACTTATTGAAGAGAGAGGGGCTGTCATTTTTGAAACAAAACCTCTTCTTGGTATCCCTTATGCTTGCAAGGATAATTTTTCAACCAAGGGTATAAAAACAA
>CAZADQ010000036.1:0-5856 GCA_964483965.1 uncultured Candidatus Saccharibacteria bacterium | reverse complement strand
TAATGCAGTCCATGCAAAAACAAAATTTATATGTTATGCCCATAATGTTTTTTGTCTTTGGGCTAACACTACCCTCTGGAGTTATGATATACATACTAGTATCTACTATTTTCCAAATAGTCCAAACTTATTACTACTCAGGATGGGGAGGGCTAAAACCCTGGATTAATAAGATAAAATTTGTTAAAAAGGAAATGTAACGCTTATTGCCCTAAGCCCTTTTCCTAACTTAAATATGAAAAGTAAAGAAATAAAAGAATTAATAGAAAAAACGTTAAATGATATCTTTGGTCATTTAGGCATAAAACCCGTCTTAGTGGTTCAAGAATCAGAAGGCAAAGTATTTTCAATAACAATAGACGGAGAAGATTTAAATTTTCTGATTGGATTCAGAGGACAATCTTTAGATGCTTTGCAAAATATCCTTAAAATGATTGTTTTTAGAAAAACACAGGAACAACCAATCTTAAGTTTAGACATAAATCAATACAAAGGAAGAAAAACTGAGAAGCTCCAAGATATGGCTAGAAGCTTCATTGATAAGGTAAGATTCTTTCAAAAGGACATAGAGCTTCCAAGAATGAATCCGTGGGAAAGAAGAGAAATACATATGTTAATTTCAGAATATGATGATATCTTTTCTGAAAGCATGGGTGAAGGAGAAAACAGAAGAGTAGTTCTAAAAATAAAGAAACAAGGTACAAAGAAAGAAAATGGAGATTAAAATGAAATTCTCTTGCCTACAAGAAAACCTATCAAAAGGACTTCAGATTATTATGCATGCTATTCCTGCAAAAAGTTCTCTACCTATCCTATCTAATGTTTTAATATCAACAGAAAAAGGAAGAATAAAACTATCATCAACGAATTTAGAAACTGCTATAACTACTTTTATAGGGGCATCTATTGAAGAGGAAGGATCAACAACAATTCCAGCAAAATTGTTAAAAGACTTTGTGTCTAATTTGGCTACCGGAACAATAAATGTTCACGTAAAAGATGAGATTCTAATGATAAGCTCTAAGACAACTAAGTCGAGATTTAATGGAAGCAGCGCAAAGGACTTTCCTGAGTTACCATCATTTCCCAAGAAAAACAAAACATTGGAAATGGAACCGAGCCTATTAAATGAAATAATTGGAGTCGTTGCTTTTGCTTCTGGAATAGATACAAGCAGGCCGATATTTACTGGGGTTTATCTAAACTATGAAAAAGATAAACTAACCATAACTTCAACAGATGGTTTTAGACTATCTGAAAAAACCATTTCAATAAAAGGGGGCGTAGAAGATTTTTCTGTTGTTATACCTGCTAAGACTTGTGTTGAAGTTGCTAAAATATTCTCAACGTCGCAAGAAAAAATAGAAATAACCTTAAATCAAGATGAAAATCTAGCTCTTTTTAGATCTGAAGATACTCTTATTGCAACAAGAATATTGGATGGAGAATACCCAGACTATAAAAAGATAATACCAAGCGAACACGTTGTTAAATCAAGTTTTGATACATTGGAGTTTATGGAGGCAGTAAGACTAACGGATATTTTCGCAAAAGAAGGAAATAATACAATTAAAGTGCGTTTTGATCCGGAGGGAAAAATTAAAATAACATCTCTATCTGAAGAAACCGGTCAGCACGAGAGCAATATAAAAGCAGAGGTAGAGGGGGAACTTGTAGAGATTGCTTTTAATTCAAAGTATCTTTTGGATTTTTTGAATAATGTAAAATCAGAGAAAATAGAATTCAAATCAAATGGAAATGTATCTCCCTGCACCTTCAATCCAGATTCACAAAAAGACTTCATACATATCATAATGCCTATGCAGATATAGTTTTTAGAATTTTGTAAAATAATTTAATCTCTATCTTAAATCTTCTTTATCGTCTGTAGGTTTTATATATGGATTACCAGGAGATTGGGAAATACTAGGTTTGGAAGTTACTGGGTTATTATTAGAAAGAGTACTCTTCCTTGCCTCATTCTGTCTGGACTGATTTATTTGTCTGTTTGTCCTCATCTCATTCACTGAATCCAGGATATCACCCGCAGTGGGCATAATATTTATGTAATCATCGTCATCTTCAAGCATTTTTTTCTTCAACTCTATTGTTTTGTTAACGGGGATATTTTGAAATTTTTTCGGTTGAGAAAAGGGGATACTTGAGCTACTTGATGGAAGATTTATTTTTGATGGTGCTGTGTTAGATTGTAAATTTTTATTACTCTCTTTTTCCCCAGCTATGTTTTTATTTATATCTTCATTTACACCATTACCAGGGCTACTAATAATAGTTTCCAAAGGTTTAGAAATTGAATCATTAGTTAAGTTAGGGACAGATCCAGTATAAGAGCTTAGGGAAGAATTAATATTTTTATTAACAACAATATCTTTTTTATACTCAGGTGTTGGAGGAATAAAAACAGGCTTTGACTTTTTAACATCCTCAGGAGTAAATTCAGGCTTAACGTTACCCTGCTTATCAAAAGTGACATATTCTTCCTCTAATTCAATTGGTTTATATGGTTTATAAACCTGTTTTTGAGTTTTAGCATTTTTTAACTGTATATTACTTTGATCTTCTCTTTCTCTTCTTATTCTTAACAACTCTTCTGGATTTGTGGTAATTAATTTATGTTCAGCTTCAGAAGCCATAACCTTTATTGCAACATGGTTCGCCCCAGCAAAGAAAAGACCTTCTCCAATCCCAGCAGAAAGCAAGAATCTTTTCTCTCCTTCTGATAAATAAAAGGTTTCTACAACTTTATCTATAGCGGCTGGATGTTGTTTTAAAAGCATCTGGATGGAAGAGTTTGTAACTACGGCCTTCCCATATTCAGAAGTTAGAAAGTCATCAACATCTTGAGAAATAGTGGTTAAACCTAAATAATATTTTCTAGCTCTTTTTGCAATTCCATAAATAAATCTAGCACTATCATTATTTTGCATTAAATACCAAGCCTCCTCTACCACCAATATTCTTTTTCTTAGATCCCTTCTTATTGTCGTCCAAACAAAATCTAATATCATATAAAAAGCAATAGGCCTTAAAGCCTCCTCTAGATTTTTTGTAGAAAAAACTGTCATGTCACTACTTAAATTTATGTTTGATTGAGAATCAAAAATACCAGTCATAGAACCTTTTATAAATCTTTCAAGTCTGTCAGCCATACTTTTAGCCTCTGGTTCAACTGAACCTAAAAGTACTTTATATAAATCTTCCATTACGGGAGGTTCTTTCGTAGATTGGGTATCCGGATCAGATGTTATGCCCTTTATTCTGTAAGTTTCGATAAGAGCTCTATCTAATATAGCCTCCTCATTAGAATTTATTCCCCCTAACATTAACTTAAGGAGGGTGATTAAAGATATTAATTTCTGTCCTAGTTCATTCTCACCTTCAACAGCGATTCCGGATAAATCAAATGGGTTTATCTTGTGGGTTGAATTAGCCGAAAAACTTATGTAGTTTCCACCAACAACATCACAGAGATCACGGTATTCCTCTTCTGGATCTATTATCATAACCTGTGCCCCGAAAATTAAAAGTCTCAGGGCCTCTAATTTAACAAAATAAGATTTACCAGCACCAGATTTTGCAAATACAACTGAGTTTGCATTTTCCATTGAAAATCTATCAAATATTACTAACGACCCATTGTGTCTATTTATCCCATACATTATTCCATCTTCCATAGTTAGATCAGATGAAGTAAAGGGGAATGTAGTTGCTAAACTAGTAGTATCCATATTCCTTGTTATTAGAAGTTTATCTACACCAGCAGGTATAGAAGATTGAAAAGCTTCTTCCATTTGTAAAGAAGCTGATTTTGATATCAACAGCAATGAACCAAGAGTAGATTCAAGTTTGGATGATATATTATCCAACTCTTCTTTTGTATAAGCTGGTATGGTTATATAAAAAGAGAATTGAAAATATTTCTCAACTCCTTTAACCAACTGTTCCTGCAAAGCGTTTGCGTCCTCTAATGCTGCTTCAACAACAGGATCACTAATCTTTCCTTTCTCACGATTAGACATTGTTGTTGCTTCAAGCTCAGTAATTTTTCTTCTCAAATCGTCAAGAATAACCTTTGATTTAACAGGGTAATAGAACATAGACATTAAAAGTGTGTGTTCAAAATTAATTATTGGAGAAAGCCAGTTAGCTCCAACAAACCTAGGGTAGCCGGAGACAAATATGGTTCTATAAAACATATTCCCAATCTTAATGTCATTAAAATCCACTTCTATAGCAGAAGGGGCTATTATATCCCTAACATTCATCATTCCTTCAGCAAGTATCTGAGGAGGTGTCTTTTGTTCAGGAACGTTTGATCCGTCAGCTTGCTTCTTTTTTTTATTAAACATTGTAAAAAGATTAATTGACATTTTATTCCTCGATTATGGCTGGATTAACAATAGCAGTCTTGTAATCATCTAAATTAGTTCTTATCCTTTGACCTTGAATTGTACTTGGATTGTAGATATCGAAATAAAGCTCGACTAATTCCTGGGTAGTTAATTGCTTAGTTTTTATACCAATCCTAGCAAATTCTTTGATTATATGATCTACTTTGGGAGCTAACTCTACCTTACCATTTTGCAATACTTTTTCTAAGTTGACATCAATTCTTTTGTTTTGGCTTCCTAAAAGTTTGTATATCCAGTCAAAAGCTTTCGAGCCCTCCTGCCCAATTCCCGGAGCACCTGAAGGTACAACCACATAAAACTTTTTATCTAAAACTTCGTTAACCTTAATAACTTCTTGAACAAATTTTCTATATGACTCAATCTGATGTTTTAATAATGGGTCCGTTATCTTCGCCTCTACTCTTCTTATCTTATCAACATACTTTGAAATATCCAGTTTTCTGGATCTAATAACAATTTGAATAGGAAAAGTTATTGAGTTTAAAAGCATTGAAAAAGCAGCAATAATAGCATCTTGTTCTATTTCAGATAACAAATCAAAATTTACAGCAGTAGTTTGAATAACTGAACAAACTGCCCCATTCTTTAAAATGACATAGTTATCTTTTATATCAAAAATATCTAAATGATCCTGAGTTGTAGTTGCATTTTGGGCAGTCATATTATTTCCCTACAATATCTAAGGGTTGTATTACCTCCCCTTTAACTTCTATAGGAATTATACCAAAGCTTACATTAATTTTGTTTGAAGGACTAACTTCAACAGTATAAGCACCATTCTGAAGTGGCGTAGAGACAATAAACTGACCCAATGAATTTGTTTTAATTGCTCTAACTGCCTCACCTCTCATATTCTTTACAATTAAAAGAACACCACTTAGTAACTTATCTCCAGAATCTCTAACAACTCCTGTTACAACATTAGGGTCATTTGTAAGAGAAGGAATTACCCTCTTCACCTTTGTGCTAAAACCAGTATCAACAGCAGGAGTATTTTTTTCTTCTAGTTTTTTCTGAAGTTCTTGAAATTGTTTTCTCAAGTCTGAGTAACTAGAAACAATTTTCTCTTTTTGAGATTCGAGTCTTTTTAGTAACTGCTCTTGGGTATCAGTATTCAAAGACATAGATTTACCTCTTTTGATTTGATCCTTTAGTCTTTGTATCTCATCTTCTAGATTTTCATTTTTGCCTCTAAGCTCATCTGCTAAACCCTTGGCTTTGGATTTAATATCCAAATCCTCTTCTTTTTTCTCAACAGGAATTGGTGGTTGAGACACTTTTTTACTAACACTTTTTTCAATTCCCTCTTCTCTTCTTATCTTTTCAAGTAATTCGTTAAGTTTCTTAGCCTTCGCATCCAAACCTTCTTCAAGATTTGAATCTAGGGAGGCTAACATTGGATATAGCCCTATTACACCTGATA
>CAZADQ010000035.1:0-5988 GCA_964483965.1 uncultured Candidatus Saccharibacteria bacterium | reverse complement strand
GCAAGCTTCTTATGATCATCATCGGTAGTTCGGATAAATCTATTGTAAGATATATTTAATGAATCTTGCTGCTCTTTATCTTTCTTTGAAATATCATCCACAAACTCTTTAACATCAATTCCCTTTTCTTTAGCAACTTTAAAAACCTTCTGACCATGTTCGTCTGTACCTGTAACAAAAAATACATTTTCCTTTCCTCTTCTTATCCTTTCAAATCTATAAATACAATCAGCAAGAATTTTTTGGTATGCGTGCCCAATATGGATTACATCATTTACGTAATCTATTGCGGTTGTAATTAAAATTTTCTTTTTCACAACAATGATTTTAACATTTTGAAGAGGTTTTGTGAGAAAGCAATGAAGTCTGGTGAATACTTACTGGCTACTAGCTACTAACTTTTCATAGACCACGAAACAGAGAAACTTGTGTTTGATGTTTCTTTCGTCCCCTTCTTAATGCCTGGGAAGAGATTGCTGCCGTAACAAAGAAAAAAGCAGAGCACCAAAACATAGCGTAATTAACTGAATAATCAGGTCTTACAGCTAAATAGAATGTTAGTAAAACAAGAGTATATAAATAAATTTGAAGCTTTATCACTCTGTCAAATCTTGTTTCTCCCTTTACTTTGTATATCAACATAGCGTAGAAAAATAAAATGCCAAGGACAACTCCAATGGCTAATGCCAAATGCAGACCAACCTTGTTTGATATTGTTACCAAAGGAATAAAAAGATTAAGTAATGCTAAAAACAACATCAAAAGCAATCCCCCAGAGTATGTAATTAAATGAGATAACCACAAATGAAAATATTCAGAACGGCTAAATACATCAAACAAAGGATCTTGGTCTTTTTTTATTTGAAAAGATTTGGTGAGAGAATGTATAACCACAAAAGAAAAAATATATAAAGAAATCAACGTTAAAACTGTATCAATTAAAAACGTGTCTTCTATACCCAAAGAAACGCCAAGTTCATTTTTTAGATTAAAAAAAACAATTGTTTTAATCCAAATGATAACAGCAGGGGTTAAAACAAAAGCATATAAAAACTGAACTAAGTCCATTTTTAATAGTTCTTTTTTACCACTAAATCTGCGTGTTAAAAAACCTAATAAAAATAATACTATAGGAAGAGAGATAGCAAAGATAGTTTTCATATTGGTCAATTATAAACCCTGTGGTAGAAAAGAATTTATTTTATCAACCAAATTAATAACTAGTTGATAAAAACCCTAGTCTATTCCCTTTATATTAAGGTCGTAAAACACACATAACAGGAAAGGTACCAGACTTAAGACTGGCAGCAGTAATGGCGCTAGTCAAGTTAGTATTCCATGAATATGTACTGTTCTGTGAATACTCTGTAGATGACCAAAAAAGATTTGCTACAGTAAATGACGAGCCCGTTTTGTTGAAAATACCATCAATATATGCTTGTTTTAATTCTTTCGAAGAAGGAAGATACCAATTTGTGTCAGCAATTGATCCTGAAACTTTGGCTAAAGATAAAACTGCACAAGCATTTATTGAGGCACCGCAATCAGGGTCTGTTGTTGATGCTCCATAGCTTCCTCTTGGAGTTGTTGTATAAAAGTCACAAGTTGCTATGGTAAAACCATTTGTTTTTGTTGCAGGTTCTGATCTTGCCCAGTAAAGACCTGTTCTTGTGTCTTTCCACACTAATGTAGCAGGGGTCGTGTTTGTTTTTACCCAAGTTGACTCTTCTCCAGTATAGTCACTTGCGTGAGCGTCGTCGTATTGAGAATATTGTTGAAGTGATTTATCAGCATAAGAACCAGAGATGGCTACTCCTGTTTTTATTGTCCTGTTGTTTAAACCTGAATAGAATGTCTTTCCTGCAAGGACATCATCTTCTGTAGCTGTACCATCTGGTTCCCAAGCTGCAGAGTGTAGTATTCTATCCCAATACGTACCATATGATGGGTATATCCAATCTGATGGTTGAGTATTACCATAGTTTGTTCCTTTTGAAACAAGAGAATCATAAGCTGTTTTTAGTTTTGATGTAGCTCCTGATTCAGGAGATGATCCTGACTTCTCTGCTCCTATTTTCTTTATGTTTTCCTTTAAGATATTCTCTTCCTTATTTACTAAAAGAAAAACAAAAACAAAAAAACACAGTATTAAAACTCCTATACCTACCTTCTTCTTCATTAGAATAAATATATCATTTTATATAAGGGGGGGGGCTACCTACTTCTTACCCCTAATCTGAAAGAAAATACCAACATACAAAAGAATAAATAACCCGGCATTTAAAAAATTAATTAGATTTAATGCTTTCAAAAAAGCTAATCCTACAACTCCAAAACTAAAAAACATTCCCCACTTCAAACCCTGCCTATATAAAATCCTCGGACTTGTGAAATTAGGGAGTCTTTTGTGATGAATATATGAGATAGGAAAAGATATAGTTAGACTTAGTGCAAAGAAAAGAATAAACAAAAAAAGGAAAATATTTTTATAAGAACTTGGATTTGAACTAAGAATAATATAGCCCCACAACAACCATAAAACAACATTTATCACAATAAGAAACTTAATAAACTTAGGCATATTTTGATTTTAGCACCTGTGTAGATGGTAGAATAGAGACCATGGATTCACAAACCTTAATAATCTTTCTTGTATTAATTACAGGAATAATCTTTTCTTTAGGATATTACCTAGTATCTCAATTTAAAAAATCACAGAAATCAGAAGATACAGTACTTATGGAATGGTTAAAAGATATGAAAGGAACAATGGAAAAAAACACAGATGTTTTAGAAAGACAGCTTAAAGATCAAAGAACAAGTTTAGAAGAACAAATGAAAAATCAAAGAGATACCTTAAGCCAACAAACTAAATTTATATCCGAAAGACTTGAAAAATCAACGGATGTAATTAGAGACGTTCAAAAGCAGCTAGGTGGTATACAAGAATTTGGAACAGATATAAAAGACTTAAGTAATATCTTGAAGTCACCAAAGCTAAGAGGCGGTCTTGGAGAACAATTTTTGTACGAAATACTTGAAAACTTTCTACCTAAAGACTTATACAAGACTCAATATAAATTCAAAGATGGAAATGTTTGTGATGCAGTAGTGTTTACAGACAAAGGAATAATTCCAATAGATTCAAAATTTCCAATGGAAAACTTCAAAGCTATGGTGGTAGCGGAAACACAGATTGAAAGAGATAAATTTAAAAAAGTCTTTATTAGTGATGTTAAGAAAAGAATAGAGGAAATATCAAGCAAATACATTCTTCCAGAAGAAAAAACAACTGATCAAGCAATTATGTATGTTCCATCTGAAAACGTTTATTACGAGCTCATTGTAAACACACCTGAGATAGACGATTTCTCAAAAGCTAAAAATATTATACTTGCCTCCCCCAATACCCTATCTTACTTCTTAAAGGTACTTCTTGTTGCATACCAACAACACGAGCTTCAAAAACACACAGGAGAGATATTAAAAGCGTTAGCTGGAATAAAAATAGAAGCAGGTAAATTTAATGAGGACTTGGATGTCTTGGAGAGACATATATCAAATTCATACAAATCCATGGATGGAGTAAAAAACAGATATACAAAGTTGTTTGGAAGAATAGAAAAAGTTCAAGAGATAGATAAGATTGACAAAGCTGAAGAAAAAAAACTTTTAGAATAGAAAAGGGACTTTTCTTTTCATAAAAAGCCCCTTCTTTTCCTTATTTGTACTTATTTACAAAAGCTTACTGGTTCTTGTGTTGCTCTATAATTTCCTTATCCTCCTTTTCTTTATTTATGGTTATAAACTCTACTATAAGGGCACGAGCAATCTCTAAAACCCCCACAACGACAAATGTTACGATCAAAGGCTGCATAAAAGTCCTTAATAGCTCATGCATATACCCTCCTCTTTTCTATAACGTACTCGTATATGTTAGTATTTTATCTCATATACAGCTTTCTTGTCCAATCCCTATAGGATTAAATACATACCTAATGATCTCTTGTTATAACTTGTATAATGTAACAACATGGTAAAGCCTAAAGAAAAACTTAATGCAAATCAGTTAAAAGCTGTAAAGCACGATACGGGAAGCCTGCTTGTTGTGGCAGGCGCAGGAACAGGAAAAACAAGAGTCATAACAGAAAGAATTAGATATCTAATTCAAGAGAAAAAAGTAAAACCGCAAGAAATACTTGCCCTGACTTTTACAGAAAAGGCTTCTCAAGAAATGGTTTCAAGAGTTGGAGATATTATGCCTTTGGGCTATGAAGAACCATGGATTTATACATTCCATTCTTTTGCAGATAGGATTTTAAAAACAAAAGGATTAGAAATCGGAATAGATCCATCTTATAAGATTTTATCTTCCTCTGATCAATGGCTTCTTTTAAGAAGAAATCTTTTTGATTTAGATATTAAATATTTTAGACCTTTGGGAAACCCAACAAAATTCATATCTTCGATATTAGTTTTTATATCTCGTCTCCAAGATGAAAATATTTCTACAGATGATTTTGAGAAATTTGTTAAGAAAATGAAACTAGAAACTAAAGAAGAACAACAAAAGTGGAATGAGTTGTCATATATTTACACTAAATACAAGGCTCTAAAAATAGAAAATTCGAAAATGGACTTTGGAGATTTAATAACATGGTCAATAAAACTTTTTAAGGAAAGACCAAATATTTTAAGCGAGTACCAAGAACAATTTAAACACATACTTATAGACGAATTTCAGGACACAAATTACGCACAGTACGAACTTATTAAACTTCTCTTCCCTACGAATGGAAAAAAACAGGAAAATAGAAGTCTTTTGGTAGTTGGAGATGACTCCCAATCAATCTATAAATTTAGAGGTGCGGCAGTTTCAAATATTCTTCAATTTATGAACGAGTATAAAAACTCAAAGATGATAACTCTTCTTGAGAATTATAGATCAACACAAGAAATATTAGATCCTGCCTATAAACTAATACAAAATAATAATCCAGATACACTGGAATCTAAACTTGGAATATCAAAAAAATTAATAAGCGTACTTGATAGCCCAAAGAAGATAAATATTAAAACAGGAAAAAAAGATACGGGAAACAAACCAAAAAAATACAAGGGAATTAAACCTGAAATTATTCAGACAGAGACATTGGAAGATGAAGTTGAATTTATTATTTCAAAGATACTGGAGATACTTGCAAAAGAGCCTCAATACCAATACAAGGATTTTGCTGTACTTGCAAGAGCAAACAACCATTTAGATCCAATTGTTATGGCACTTAGAAAATACGGTCTTCCTTACCAGCTGGTAGGAAACAGGGGTTTGTACGATAGAGACGAAATAAGGGACATTTTGGCCTTTCTAAAGGTAATAATTAATACCTCTGATGGAACAAGTCTTTACAGAGTATTAAATATTGATAATTTAAAAATACCCTACGAGGAAATATCCAGACTTCTCTCTCAATCTAGATATCAAAAAATAGAACTTTGGGAAGAAATAAAAAAATCAAATAATGAACAGGTTAGATTCTTAGTTAAAATTGTAGAAGATTTTCAAAAAGATATAACGAAGGCCACACCTACAGAGATAGTTTTTAAATTGGTAAATTCAATAAAATTCATAAATAAGTTTTTAGAAGAAGAAACTGTTGAAAACGAACTTTGTATTAAAAACCTAAATCTTTTTTTAGCTAGAATTCAAAAGTTTGAGGTTGATTATCACCTAGAAACAAAAGAGATACCTAACTTAGTAAATTTAATAGATTATCTAGATATGATAATAGAAGCCGGAGAAAATCCAGCTCAAGCTGAAATCGAAGACATTGATACTATAAATCTAATGACTGTTCATTCCTCTAAAGGATTAGAATTTCCAGTAGTTTTCATTACAAATCTGGTTTCAGGAAGATTCCCAACAAGAAATCGTAAAGATGATATCGATATTCCAGAAGATTTAATAAAAGAAACACTACCGACTGGAGA
>CAZADQ010000034.1:0-6072 GCA_964483965.1 uncultured Candidatus Saccharibacteria bacterium | reverse complement strand
ATTCACCTTCTGCCCTAGACTACTTTCATAATTTAGGTACCAGCGATTTCTCGTCGGGGGTTACCCTCCAATCCCTTGCTCTACGCAGTCTGGACTTTCCTCTCCTCACAAATGCAAGGAGCGATTAGACAGCTTCCTGTATTTGTATTTTAACACTCCCACTACACATATGTAAAACCTATAGCTTAGAAAAATACAACTAAGTTACACCTCTTTTTATATGCTAAAATATTCACATGTCTGAAGAGCTAGATCCAGAAAAATATTATGTTCTTACTCCAAATAGAAAAAGAGTAGTTATAGCTAGCCTGTTTTTTATTTTCCTTGTCTTAGTTCCAACACTTTTTTTTGTTTACTACAGAGTAGCAATATTTAGGCCTTCTCAGTCTGATAAAGAAGTTACATTAGAGATTGGAAAAGGAGATAGTGCTGTTGAAGTGGCAGGTACGTTGTATGATAAGGGAGCCATTAATTCTGAATTTTTATTTATTCTTTATCTATTTTTAAATAAGGCAGATAACACGATAAAAGCTGGAACTTCCTTGGTGGGTGTTATTCAACAATTAGGACATGGTACCAACGATTTAGCATTAACTTTTTTAGAAGGATGGAGAGTTGAAGAGTTTTCTCGTTTGGCTACTCAAAGACTTGGAAACATTGATTACAAGAAATTCATAGATTTAGCTAAACCTTATGAAGGATATCTATTTCCTGATACATATTTTGTTAGTAAAGATGTTCAAGAGGAAGATCTTATTAAGTTGCTCAGAGATACATTTGATGAAAAAACGAGAGATATTTTATCTGAAGATAATTTAAAGAAGGTAGGTTTAACTAAGGAGCAGGCGGTAATACTTGCTTCCATGGTAGAAAGAGAGATATCTAATTTGGAAGATAAACCAATTGTTGCAGGTATTTTAATAAAAAGATGGAAAGAGGGAGTTAAACTTGATATTGACGCAACAACTCAATATGTAATTGCAGATAGAAGAATTTGTGACAACAAGGATTACTGTATTCCAACTTTGGAAGATTACATGAATCTTAACTGGTGGCCAAAGAACTTAACAAGAGAAGAACTTGATACTAATAATCCCTATAACACTAGGTTCGTCGGGGGATTGCCGCCAACTCCTATATCTAGTGTAAGTTTGCCTTCTCTTGAGGCAGTAATAAATTACAAGACTACACCTTACTATTTTTACATTACTGGAAAAGACGGTTTAACTTATTATGCAAAAGATTTGGATGAACACAATCTAAATGTTAGTAAGTACCTTTCTAATTAAAATTATCTTAAAAACACATTCTTAATAACTATGATCTTAACGCTTTCTTTATTAATTCTTTTGTAACTTTTATACCACATCTCTCAATTATTTTACCCTTTACATATATTGGGATAGAAAGCTCATGTGCAATTTCAACCCCATCTTTTACACCTATGTTTATATCAAAAAAAGAACCTTCTATTTGAATTGTTAAATAGGTATAAAAAATACCACTCTTAAGATGATAAACTCTTACTTTTGTTGCAGTAGCATTAAAAGCTTTAATTATTCTTCCTACTGTGTTGTAAATAGATGGAGATGAAAAATTATCGTAATTGTTCTTGTGCACTTCTATTGGAATTAAACTTTTGATAGAAGTACAAAATAGATAGTATGTGTAATAGTCTTTGTATGGTATTTTTGTGATGAATTTTACTGCTTTATACATTTTTAGGCATATTTAGAAATCTAAGATATAATAAATTTACTTATGTTAGATCTGCTCAAACAATTTGCTAACAAAATAGAAGCAATAAAAGGAAGAAAACTTTTAATGCTTTTGATTGTTCTCTTTGTAGTATTCACCATAATAGGTATATCTATTGGTTATTTTACTTCTGGGGGATTAAATAAAGATGAAATTACACAATCAAATGATATTGGTAATGAAGTAACTCAAATAGAAAAAACATACCTTGAGGGAAAGATTGTTTATGTTAACCCCGAATTTTACCCAGAAGACAATGTATCCTATAAATTAGTCGATTCCGCAGGAAAAGAGATTGTTCTTTTAAAAGCTAAGGATCAGAAACTATCTATTGCTGAGAATTTGAATGTAAAAGTAGCAGGAAAAGTGGGTAAACTAAAAGATGGAAAAACTGATGTTATGGTGGTTGAGGAGATAATAATAAATAATGCCGCAAATTGAATTTAAAAATATCAATAAAGAATATATTCCTGGAACTAAGGTTTTGGAAAACATATCTTTTTCCGTTAATCAGGGAGAGTTTGTATTTATAATAGGTCCATCAGGAGTCGGAAAATCAACATTGGTGAAATTACTCCTAAGAGAAGACACACCCACAGATGGGGACATTCTGTTTAACGGTGATAGTGTTTTAGAGATACCTCAAAAAGATATATCAAGTTTAAGAAGAAAGATAGGTGTCGTGTTTCAAGATTATAGACTTTTGGATTCAAAAACTGTTTACGAGAATGTATCCGTTGCATTGGAGGTTGTTGAGGCTGATAAAGAAGAGATAAGAAATGTAGTTCCAAACGTACTGAGTTTAGTAGGTCTTTTAGACCACGCCTCCTACTACCCAAGGCAGCTTTCAGGGGGAGAAAAACAAAGAGTTGCCATTGCAAGAGCTTTAGCCCATGAGCCCGATGTTTTGATCGCAGATGAAGCAACAGGGATGATAGACCCTGACTCTACAGACGATATTGTGGAGATTTTAGAAAAAGTAAATTCTCTTGGCACTACCATTATTATGGCAACTCATGATGAAAGAGTTGTTAATAAACTAAACAAGAGAGTTATAAGAATTGAAAAAGGTAAAATAGTTTCTGATAAACAAGGAGGAAAATACCGTGCCTAAAATTTGGACAAATCTAAAATATTATTTACATAAAGAACGATTAATGACTATTTCTCACTTTCTTGTTATGGGGATCACATTTTTAGTATTGGGAATTTTTATTAATATTGTAGTTTTATCTCAGACAATGCTTAAGTATCTAGAAGATCAAGCTCAAATCACCATCTTTTTTAAAGATGATTTTGGAGAAGATAAAATACTTCCTATGAAGGAAAGTATACTTAAAGATGATAGAGTTGCTGGTGTTACGTATGTTTCAAAAGAAGATGCTTTAAAGATATTTAAAGAGATAAACAAAGATGAACCTGTATTGCTGGAATCAATATCTGCTAGTGTGCTGCCAGCAAGTTTGGAGGTAAAGACAAAGAATATTTCTAATCTTGAGAATTTAACTAATGAGTTTAAGAGTGCGGAGGGAGTAGAAGAGGTAAGGTTTTATAAAGATGTAGTTCAAAGATTTAAATCAACAAGCAACGCAGTTTATATTGTTGGTTTTGTATTAGTTTTAGCATTTTTTACCATCTCTTACTCTGTAATAATCTCATCTTTAAGGACAGCAATAAACTCAAGAGGGCAGGAGCTCGAGGTTATGAAACTTGTGGGTGCTTCCGACTCTTATGTTAGGAATCCTTTTATTTATCAGGGAGTATTCTTTAGTATGGTGTCTTCTGCTAGTGCCTCTGTTTTGATGATTCTTTTTGGTTTTGTTATGAGTAAGTGGGGTATTTTCTCAAAGGGCTTGTCTTTAGGCTTTATCCCTGGGTTTTTCATAAATCCTTTGATATTTTCTCTAATTCTATCCTTTATACTCCTTCTTTCAGGTTTTTTGCTCGGTTATTTTGGTAGCAAAACAGCGGTAAAGAAGTATTTAGACTACTAATAAAATTATGCGTAATAAAAATACCTTTTTAATTGCTCTTGTTCTTTTAGCACTTATGTTCCAATCATTATTTTTATCTTCTAGGTCTAATTCAGTCTACGCAGAGGATACTGCTACGCAGGAGGAAGATAACCAGGATGAGATTGATGACTTGCAGGACAAGATAGAAAAATATGAAAAAAAGATAGATGAGTTAAAAGGAAAATCAAATACTCTTCAAAATGAAATTGCCTATATGGATAGTCAGATAGCACTAACTGAATTAAGAATTAGAAGCTCGATATCAAATATTGCAAAAACGGAAGGAAAGATATCAAAACTCGCAACTGACATCGAAGAACTAGGTCTAAGGATAGATAAGCTTATAAAATCAATCGATTACCAAGAAGTTGTATTAGGATCAAGAATGAGAGAAAGATACAAAGACAGGGAAGAGAATCTTTTTATGCTTTTGTTTGGTAGTGAGACCTTAAATTCATTAGTGCAGAAATCAGAGTATTTAAAAGTACTAGAAGGAAATGATAATAAGTTAATAAATCAGATGGGGGAAACGAAGAGGAATTTTGTAGAACAAAAGAATATATTTGAAGATAAGAAGAGTGAAGAAGAGGAATTAAAAAAGAAACTTGAGATAGAAAAAGTAAATCTAGATTCTTATAGAAATACATTGACGGATCAAAAAGCAGCTAAAGAGAGACTTTTGGATGAAACACAAAACAGTGAGGACAAATACCAGAATCTTTTAGCAGAGGCCAGACAGGAACTAAACTCAATACTTGGTGCTGCTAAAGCTTTAATCAATACAAAATCAAGGGAAGTTAAGAAGGGTGAGTTGATAGGACTTCAGGGAAGTACAGGTAGGTCAAGCGGAGCCCATCTTCACTTTGGTGTTTATAAATATGATTCAATAGGAGATATAAATAGTGATAGCTGGTATTACTCAAATTATGTAGATCCTGCAAAGAAATTGAAATCAAAAGATGTTATCTGGGATACGGGGTGCAGTGCTACCGTTACCAAATCAGTGGGGAGCGGAGATTGGAGTTGGCCCATGAAAGGCACTATCAGAATTACGAATAGCTTTGGGATAAATTGCTGGAAAAATATCTATAATTTGGGAAGAGAGCACCCTGCATTAGACATGGTGGGTGCAGCTAATTCTCCTGTTTATGCAGTTGAAGATGGAGATGCCTACTTTTGCAAAAACTGTTTAGGTGATGGGGCTAATGGAGTATTCATATTCCACGACGGTGGTTATATGACTATGTATTGGCATTTACAGTAGATTTGGGGACAAAAAAACAGGAGCTAATTATATAAATTAAACCACTAATGTTTTAAATCTACTTTGAGTAGATAACAGCGACTTGATTTAGTGTTTCCATTCTGGAAAATATCCTGTATGAGATACTTCCTTGCAGTATTTTTCCTATTTTTTTTTAATAAATTCTCTTATGCTGAGTTTAGTAACTTTGATTTTTCTTGTGATAGTTATCTTTATAGAAAAGATATACCTCAAAGTGTTAGTTTTAAGTATCTTTTATCTGGATATGAAGAAAAAGATTTTCTTATTAGACCTTTACTTCAAAATGGTTTTATAGAGATACTCAATAAAGATACAGGTACCTGGGTATCGTCTCTTGTATTACTAAACAGCCTGCCTACGCTAGATAAATCTATGAAGGTAAGAATAAGTGGAGTTGAGTTGGAAAAGACATCTCTATCTTTTGAAATTTATAATACTAAAAATGGGGAGGTTTATAAGACTCCTAATAAAGACATTTGGTCAGACAGAGTCTACTTTGATTATGTTAACAAGATAAACTCAAATTTATTTCATTTTGCTTTGGATAAAGAAGAGACAGATGGAAATAATACATCAAATATGGTTGATACTGCTGTTATAAGTTCTGGTGATAATGATAACATTTTAACCAAAGTAAACTCCCTTCCAAGAAAATACTTCCTTTTCTTTGGATTGGGAGTTTTTTGTTTGTCGGTATCTTTCGGCATCATTTCATTTAAAAAGAAGAAGACGTTGTTAGATGGTAAAATACACTAGTGAAAAGATTTCTAAAGTGGCTACCGTCAATATTTTTAATGCTTCTAATATTTACTCTTTCCTCTGTTCCTGGGGAGGTTGTAAATAGTACTGTGATGAGAAATGGAAATCTTCAGATGCTCGGGCATTTCATTCTCTTTATGTTCTTGTGTATAGCTTTCTATATTCCAACTAAAAACATTCCTAAAGCGATAATGTTCACCTTTTTTTATGCTGTATTTGATGAGATTCACCAGCATTTTACTCCTCTTAGATCTT
>CAZADQ010000033.1:768-6142 GCA_964483965.1 uncultured Candidatus Saccharibacteria bacterium | reverse complement strand
TTTAAAGATGTGTTAGTTAAAAACAAAAAAGTTAACCCTTCCAAAATTATATATATTCCTAATGGCTCAGATTTTAAGATAACAGATAGGATTATTAATAATTACGATTCCTCAGAGATAAGAAATAAAAAAAACACGGCAGAAAAGTTTATAATAGTATATGTTGGAGCCCATGGTCTGGCTAATGGACTTAACCAAATCCTTGATACTGCAGAATTATTGCATGTGGAGATATAGAAAAAGAATACCATATGAAAATATTTTAATACTTTTTCTGTATACATCTTTTATTTATCTTAATTAAATTTGATTACGTTTCACTTAATACCCTTTATTCTTTAAGTTCATTGGAGATATTTCTCTTAGTTTCTCCACAGCAGCTGGTATGGCCTTAAGTAAGTATTTTATATCACTTTCTTTTGTAAATCTTCCTAAAGATATTCTAATTGTTCCTTGAGCTTCTTTTTGCTCTATTCCACAAGCTAAAAGTACGTGAGAAGACTCTAGCTTTGGGGAAGAACACGCGGATACTGTTGAAATTTCTATTCCTTTGGAATCAAGTTCCATCATCAAGGCCTCTCCCTCAATGAAATCAAACCTTAAGTTAATATTATTTGAAAGCCTATTCTTAGGATCTCCGTTCAAGTATGATCCAGGTATTTCTTTAAGTACTGTTTTTATTACCTTGTCTCTAAGTTTAGTCAATCTGTAGTTTTCTTTATACATTTCTTTAGTGCATATTTCCAAAGCTTTTCCAAACCCAACAATTGCCGGGACATTTACAGTTGAAGATCTTTTACCTCTTTCATGACCACCTCCATGAAGCAAGGGTTCTATTTTTACTCCGTTTTTTACATATAGAAGAGCAGCTCCTTTGGGACCATATATTTTATGAGAAGACGCAGTTAGCAAGTCTATATTTAATTTTTTAACGTTGATAGGCATTTTCCCAAAGCTTTGAGAGGCGTCTGTATGGAAATAAATTCCTTTCTTTTTGCATAATTCCCCTATCTCTTTCATAGGTTCTAATGTTCCTATTTCATTGTTTGCGTGCATGATAGAAACAAGTAATGTATCTTTTGTCATCAGTTTTTCAAGTTTTACTAAGTCAATCGCACCGTATTGGTCCACGGGGGCATACGCTATCTCAAAGCCGTTTTCTGAAAGCCACTTAGCACTATTTAAGACGCACTCGTGTTCTATTGCAGATACTATTATCCTTTTACCTTTGTTTTTGTTTGCAGAAGCTACTCCTTTTAAAGCCCAGTTGTTGCTTTCTGTAGCCGAAGATGTGAAATAGACTTCACTTAATTCGCAATTTATATAATTTGCTATTGTTTCCCTTACTTTGTTTACTGATTTATTTGCTTCTGTTCCCATTGTATGGATAGATGCTGTATTTGCATATTTATCGTTAAAATAAGAAGTCATAGTTTTAATAACAGCATTATCTACTGGGGTTGTAGCAGCATAGTCTAGATATATTCTCTTTTTAGTTTTTTTGCTCTTCATTGCTTGATTATTTTAACATAAGACAAGGTTTAGTAGTCTTTTTAAACGTACCTAGTGTTAATGTATTTAGTCTGATTTAATATGGTGGGGTTTGTTAGAATTTTCAGGTTTGTAACACTCTTAATATAACCCTTCCAAAGAGTATTTAAATATCTCACTAGGGTAGTAAGGTATTTTTTAATATCCATCAAGTTATTTCTGTATTTCTATAAAAGAGCTCCTTAAAGCCCTAAAAGACGTACTATCAAAACTATGACTGCGATAACAATCAATATATGAATTAAATTACCTCCAATATGGAATGAGAAACCTCCTAGCCATGCAATAATCAAAACTACAATTATAATATCCAAAAGACCCATACTTAATCACCTCCTAAGTTCGTACAACTAATTAAAATAAAACTAATACTCTCCCAAACTATTTATTGCTGTTCCTTTGAGAATATTCTTACTAGCTTAACAACTCCCCAAGCCAAAAGTGCGTAAACAACCATTGCCACAATTGTTGCTGGTTCAAGAACCGCGGTTGTTTCTATACCTTGAGATACTGATCTTTGGAATATTCCTTCAAAGGGGAGTATGAACAACCCTGTTAATCCGTAAATAAAGCTCACGAACCCACTTGAGATACCGGCCCCCATCAACTTGAGAACAAGACGAAATGTTAATAAAACTTCTATAGTTCCCAGTATGTAGTAAATCAAGTACTCACTTGTTTGTGATTTAGTGGCTGATGGCTGAACTTGAGTAGCCATAATAGGCTCATCGCTATCATTTGAATTAGTTAGTATCCTATCGGAACTTGTTTTTAACACATCTTCGTCACTATTTTCAGTTATTAACGTTTCTTTTAATACCTCTGCCATATTAATTCACCCCCTTTTACATTTAAATTGTTAAAGTTTATTTTACTTACGTATTAGACGCACTAAGAAAATAATTACACTTGCCCCAATTACAGCAACAAGTAGGCTATAGAGATTAAACCCGGTAACACCTGATTTTCCTACCATACCCATTAGTAAACCTCCTACCACAGATCCTACTATACCCAAAACAATATCTGTGACGGTTCCTTGTCTAGAATCGGTTTTCATAACTAATGATGCAACCCACCCAGCTAAAGCTCCAAAAATTATCCAAAGTAATATACCCATATTAATTCACCAACTTTCACATTCTAAATTTATATCTCTAAACCGAAATAGCCATTGCAGTGATAGTTCCTAACAAAGCTCCGACCGTAGCCGAAAGTAATACATACATATTTATTCACCTCATTACAAAAATTTTATTAACTCTTAATCAGCAGTTTAAGTTTCACTAGACCTTTATTTTCATCCTAACTACTCCTAAAATACCTTATTCAGTTGGAGTGGTTTCTGGAGAATCTGGAATAACTACTTCAGGAGTTTCTACGTTAATCTGTGGTGCCGGTACGTTAACTTCAACTGGTTGCATATTTTTAATTGCAGGAACTGCAAAATACAACACAATACCAAGAAAAATAACTATAATTATAGTGCCAAGTAGAAACCCACTCCCTCCACTATCCCCGCTTTCCTTTATTGGTGTTGGATTATTTACTACTGTTGTCATACATTATTCACCTTCTTTCAAGTTTCGAAATAATTACTTATTTAATTTTGTAAATTTTTTAAGAATAAACTACTTTTAGAGTTTAATGAGTTACCTCAAATCGATCTTTTTTATAACTGTTTCTTTAGGTAAGTATTTAATTAATGCCTTTTCAACAAGAGTTGTTAAGGTAATGCCTTCAAGAACTGACTGAGCCTTTGATTGCTTAGCTATAGCAGGATTGATAAATAGGGTTATTCGTTGTTTAGTATTTTTATTTGCCATACTTCAGATAATACTCATTATTGTACTATTTGTCAATAGTCATATAGTTGATGTGTATTAAATATAAGTAATTATGTAAAATAAATTAAACAGTTAAAAAATACATTAGGTTGCTTATAAGGATATGTTAGATGAATTTGTTTAAAAAATAATTATTCTAATTTCCACACAACTGGTAATTTACCTGTAAAAGGATAGTCTCCGAATAACACATCGGCTACACCCTGCCCCTCACTTCCAGGTAGCCATGCAGCAACAACCGCATCCCAATCTTTATGGTAATTATTAATATCGAGTGGTCTTCCAGATACTACTACTACAACCAGTTTATTACTTACTGTTTTTGTTTTTTGTATTGTTAAAAGATCTTCTTCGCTTAGTTTCGGACGCTCGGAATCCCCCCACCCTTCTGCGTAAGGTTTTTCTCCTACCACAACAATACCAATATCTGCCTTGGTGCCTACTGGAAATTCTCCTGATTCGACAAAATCAACCTTTGTGCTATTAGAGACTGCCGCTTTTATACCAGATAAAATAGTTGTTCCCGTAGCCCAGTTTCCATCTATGCCTTGCCACTCTATTGCCCACCCCCCAAATTGCCTCCCCAAATTATTTGCCGATTCTCCTGCCACAACAATATTTTTTATCTGTTTTGATAAGGGTAAGACGTTACGTTCGTTTTTCAAAAGTACTAAAGATTTTCTAACGGCCTCACGTGCTATATCACGATTCTGCTTTGAACCTATCACTGATAGGTCTGGGTTATTAGGAATTATGTTGTCAAACAAACCCACTTTAAATTTAGTCCAGAGAATTCTTCGAACAGCGTCGTTAAGTCGACTCTCGCTAATATCCCCCTTACGTATAGATTTATCCATGTAAGAAACAAAAGTTTTATAGTCGAAAGGAAGCATGACCATATCCACCCCTGCGTTTATTGCAGTAACTAGCGAATTATATTTACTAGATGATATTTCGTATACCCCATACCAATCACTTACTACAAAGCCTTGAAATTCTAACTCTTCTTTCAATACTTCGGTTAATAGATACTTATTAGCAGCAATTTTTTTATCTTGCCAAGTATTTAGACCAGACATCACACTTGTCACTTCGTTTTCAAGTGCTGTTTTAAAAGGTTGTAGATGAGTTTTTCGTAAGGTTGCTCGTTAATTTTTTCTACACCTTGATCTACCAAATCGTGAGGAGACATGTCCTCAAATGAATTTTCCTGCAGTGGCTTCTCCTTCGTCCGTATTGGCTCGTACGCAATATAGTCGTTATCTTTTTTAAGCCACTCAAGAGAGAGCTCCTTTGGTTTTGAAGTAAGAAGATCAATTCCTTTCTTGGTTATTTTTACAAATCCTCTTGAGGGTCTTTCTACAAACTTACCTTGTCGAAGATATGTAACACCCCAAGAAACTCTGTCAAAATATATGTTTGCACCAGTTGTTGTTTTCTGAGTTAATTCCTCATTTGATAAATGAAAGTAACCTTTTTCCAAGATTTTATCTGGTAGATCGGATGTTTTTAGAGTTTCGCCGTTACTTAAAACCTCAAGAATTGGTAAAAATGTTTGATCAAATTTTGGTATTGTCATAAATTGTAATTTTACGCTTAATTAACTACCATTTACTTACAAAGCAAGTATATCACTCTAGAGATGTGTTAGTACAGAATCACCTAAACACCTTTATTATATTTGACCCCATTTACAATGAAGATGGATTGAATACTAATACTCAAAAATAATATTATAAAATTTGGGAAACGACCTTATAGAATTCTATCTACATACTTTACATATAGTATTTTTAGGAAAAGTTTTGGTGGGCCATTTGTGAAGAAGTGCGAACTGCTTTTATTGTCCCAAGTTATGTATAGCAAAGCTTGGTATAATCGGGAAAAGGAGGTTTTTAGAGACTGTTTCGTTTTTCTAGTCGTAACGATGCCTTTTTAAGTGTGCGTTTCATTTCTGATACCTCTTCCTGTGTAAG
>CAZADQ010000033.1:0-758 GCA_964483965.1 uncultured Candidatus Saccharibacteria bacterium | reverse complement strand
AAGTGGTAAATCGTTTGACGGGTCGTTAGTTGTCCAGTGATGCCATACCCCAATCTCTCTTTTTGTTAATTTTGGGTTTTTCTCCCATTTTTTTAGAACCATGTCTATTGCTTGTAGTTGTATTACGCTCATATAAGCAGATGCTTAAGGCAGAACAATTATTTTTCGTCCTTCAAGTTTAATTTTTTTGTTTAATTTTAATCCACCGTTGTTTGCAATAGCTGAATTATCAATTCCTCTTTTTCTAAATTCATTTTGTAAAGCATGGTGGAATCGCTCTCTGGCTGTAATCCAAACACGAGGTCCAATATCTTTATTAAACACCTCAATAAGTTCCCCATCACTCATTTTTTGAAACCTATCAATAAATTCGTTAAAAACAACTTTATTTTTCTCCGATTTTAGCTTATGAAGATACTCCTTTTGTTTTTCTCTTTCTACAGCTTCAGCGTGAGTTTTTTGATCATTCTCCAGAATCTCGGCTCTACTATGCGCAGCTGCCTGGGATCTTTTTACGCTCTCATCATAGGATACATTTGGTTCAATGTAATAATTACCACCATTTTGAGCTACCCAATCATAAATTTTTTTACCTTCTGGTAAATCTATCTTTATCAAGTGATTTATCAGTGATTTAGTACAACTTGGGCTTCCAAAGCCTCCATGTTTCCTTTCAATAAGGTGGTAGCCCTTAATTACGTCTAGAAGAGTATTTTTATCTCGTAGTTGTGGAAATACTCTAACGGATACTTTAAATA
>CAZADQ010000032.1:3108-6146 GCA_964483965.1 uncultured Candidatus Saccharibacteria bacterium | reverse complement strand
CTAAAAGAAGATTTTTCATGTGATAACTGGCACATATATAGAATTATGAAATCTAAATAAATATATTTATAATTACTAACATCTAAAAACATCCTTTAATATTAAGGTGTTAAAATATATTTATGAAAATATTAGTAACCGGGGCAGCTGGATTTATAGGAAGTTACTTATGTAGACAGCTTATTTGGAGAGGAGATGATGTTATAGGAATTGATAATTTTCACGAGTATTACCCAAGAAAATGCAAGGAATTTAACGTCGATCTAATAAATAAATCTGCAAATCAACCTATCCAGTTTTCAATTGAAAAAGAAATAATACCAGTTTATGAAAAAATGTCAGGATATGAAAAAAAAACCTCGGGTAAAATAGGTACATTTAACTTTATTAATATGGATGTTATTGACTTCGATGGTTTAGATAAATTATTTAAAAAAGAAAAATTCGATACTGTTGTGCATTTAGCTGCAATGGCAGGAGTGCCTTTCTCGATTAAAAACCCAAGACTTTACACAACGGTAAATATAGATGGGACAACAAATCTTCTTGATTTAAGTAGGTTGTATAACCTCTCAAACTTTGTATTTGCATCGTCCTCCTCTGTTTATGGAAATTCAATGGATGTTCCTTTTACTGAAAACAAGGTGGTAAATAAGCCTATATCTCCATACGCTGCTACAAAACTGTCAGGAGAAGTTCTTTGCCACACATTTAATCATAATTTTAAATTTCCAATAACTTGCTTAAGATTCTTTACAGTATATGGACCTCTTCAAAGACCATACGGAATGGTAATTCAAAGATTTATTAGTCAAGCTCTTCACAACTTACCCCTAACTGTTTATGGGGATGGAAGTATGTCTAGAGATTACACATATATTGAGGACATAGTAGAAGGAATTATTGGAGCTATAGATAGTAAGCTTGGTTATGAAATAATTAATTTAGGAAACTCCTCTCCAGTTAAATTAAATGATTTAGTTAAAGAAATAGAAAGGTCCTTAGGAATAGAAGTAAAAGTAGACTTCATAGAAAAACCATCTACAGAAGTAGAAATTACTTTCGCAGATATATCAAAGGCTAAAAATCTTTTAGAGTATAATCCTAAAATAGGCATAAAAGAAGGAATTAGAAGACAAGTTGAGGTTCTAAAATTAATGCCCGATTGGTATAAAAATTTACCTAGCGTTTAATAATTACTTTTTTTCAATCTTATAGAAAATAGATGGGCCAAAATAAAAAGAGGACATTACGTTTTGCATAATATTTTCTATGAACAATGTAGTTCCAATAGGTAGTATTTTTTTAATGTAGGGATTTCTCAAATTTGAAACAGAAAGCTTCCTTACAACCTTGAAATCACATCTTTCTAGTAGCATTTCAACATATTTAGGATGATGGTTTAAAAAAGTTACGTCTTTTGTAGCCACACTTAGAGATTTTTTATTGAAATATCCAAAATTAAACCTAAGCAAATTTGATATGACTGACTTAAAATGCATTTTATTTGCTATCTCAAGGATAAACACACCGTTTTGTTTGAGTATCTTATTTACTTCCCTAAAAACCTCTTCTAAATTATCTAAATGATGGGATACCCTAATCATTGAGACATAATCATAAGGTTCATTAACAAGACTGGAAACGTTACTTACATCTCCCTTTATTATCTTTATGTTCAAACTCATCTTATCTGCATTTTCAAGCGCAGCTTCCAAGAGTTTTTGAGAGTAATCAAATATTGAAATTTTTCCAAATCTTTCTTTATAAATAGGCAACAGTCTCCCAAAACCCCCTCCTATATCTATAACACTTCTACTTTTATCAAAATCTTTTGGCAGTAACTTCATTAACGCTATAAACTCTGCTTCATTCTCATAACCTCTGCCTTCCCAATACTTTGTATAGTCATATGTTTTATCGTTATAATCAGCTAAAACCATAATAAATCCCTTTTAAACTAATAGATCTATAGTAGTGGAAAATGGGGTAATTATAAAGAGTCATTTGATTAATTAACTTGCTAAATGAAAGTAATATAGAAACAAAGAGACTCCCGCTTATTTAGCGAGAGTCTCATTTTATTAACCTTATAAATAAAGTATTTCCCTAATGAAAATATTATCTTCTAAAGCTTCTTTCAGGTCTTTCCTCTTTTGGTCTTGCAACAGAAACTACCATGTTTCTGCCTTCAATTTCCTTCTCGTTCATCTCGGAGATTGCTTTTTGAGCTTCTCCATCATCTTCTAACTCGACAAATCCGAAACCTTTAGATCTTCCGCTCATTCTGTCGAATATGATAGATGCAGATACCGTAAGGTAAGTTACCTACGTATAATTTTGTCAAACTAACACACCACCTTCCAAAAAAACAAAATACAATAATGTTTAGTCTCTTTAGAAATGGGAAATACTTTTAAGTTTGTAACCGCAAGATTTCTAGCATTCGTAAGAGAACCCATACACTATAACACAATATTTCACTAAAAGCTATATCTTCTTAGGATGCAAGTCACCTTTCTTCTTTTCAACTCTATCTCCTACTTGAAAATCATTAAAAGATGAGGAAGATAACCCGGCCTTTCTTTCCTTACCATCATCGCACTTAACAACCATATAATAAGTATCTACTAAGTCATTCGTATCAAAATCTCTACTTTCAGTATGTTTTTTATCTATTATCTCACCTATCCAATAACTATCTCTTTGTTTCTTTAGAAGTTTTAAAACTAATCCTATAAATAGGAAAATTAATACTGTAAATATAGAGAAGAAAATTATGATTGGCAGAAAAACTATAGTTTTTTCCATACAATCCTCCTTAAAATTAATTAGACTTTTTAACCTGCTAATGCTATAAAGTTTCTAGTTCTTCACCAGTAATGACATTAATTATACTTTCGTCTTCTTTTTGAATAGAAACATCAGTTACTTTAAACTCTATGTAGCTAGCTCTAATGACCACATTATTATCCCAAACTGGGGTTGAATAATTTCTCATATACCCAGGTTTTGCAAGGTCTGAAGTCAAGTTCTTA
>CAZADQ010000032.1:0-3098 GCA_964483965.1 uncultured Candidatus Saccharibacteria bacterium | reverse complement strand
GTGGTAAATAAACCACAGATCACGATGCTGGCAATAATAATGATCGTCAGTGAGATGGACAGGCGTTTCTTCATACCACTCTCCTATTTCTCAATAAAACGATAGCCAACCCCGCGAACGGTTTCAATATACTTTTTGCCATCTTTAACATCATAAACATTTAAATCAACAGGAGAAACATCTGTAGTGTGATTATTATATGCAATATATTTACTGTCAGGAGACCACGCACAATTTTTAGCTATGTCTATTCTCTTAATATTATTCCCATCATAATCACTTATGTATAACCAAATAGGTACAATTGTATGTACCAAAAAACACATCTTTCTACCGTCAGGTGAAACAGATAAATTAGACAAAGATTCCATATCCTCTATACTGTCCCCACCAATTACCATATCGAATAAGTCGGGGTATATTACTTTAACTACATTATTATTTCTTATTTCAAACTTTTCAGGATTTTGGTCTTTAGATAAATTTGGAGCAACTTTTGAGGTTTCTCTCCCAACTAAATCTTCTAACGTAACGTTTTTATAAATCCAGTAAGTACATAAGATAAATAATAATCCGGCACTTAAAAAGGTAAAAGGCGAGGAGATAATTCTTTTCATATCTAGATTATATTTTAAACGAAGTTTTTTTCAATAAAGGGTTATTAGTAAAAAAATAACAAAAGAGAATTTATTTCTTTTGAACTCTTTCTTTTATCTGAGTTGCTTTTCTTCCTATTCTATCTCTTAAATAATAAAGCTTTGCCCTTCTAACTTTACCTCTTTTCATTACTTTTATATCTTCAATATTAGGGGAATAGTATGGAAATATTCTCTCCACCCCAACGCTATCTGCTCCTATCTTTCTAACAGTAAAGGTTTTTGATAAACCCTCACCTTTTTTTGATATCACTATACCTTGGTAGGGTTGAGTTCTTACCTTTTCACCTTCAATAATCTTGTAATCTACTTTAATGGTATCTCCAACTCTAAATTCAGGTAATTTATCACTCTCTGTCTCTTGTGGTTGCAATGGTTCTTCTTTCTCAGACCCCTCTACATTAACTTCCTGATCTTCTACGCTCTCTTCCACACTTTCAGTTTCTTCAATTCCTTCACTTTCTTTATTTACAGTGCTCTCACCTACATCCTCAACTGCTGCTTCTTCAACAACTTCAGTTTTTAATTCTTCTTCTTTTGTTTTATTATCTTCTTTATCTGCCATAAGCTTTAAAGAGCGTACCAAATTTACCAATCTTTTTCAATTACCTCTTTCCAATCTTAACTTTTACATTGTGAACGATGTCAATAACTAAACCTTCCTTTCCCCTTCTTACAATAACTTTTTCTCCTTTTTCCAAGTCACCCTGGATTATCCTACTTGATAGAACATTATCAAGTTCTTTTTGAATTAATCTTCTTAAGGGCCTTGCACCGTATTCATCGCTGTATCCTTTTTCGGCTAGGTAATTTATTGCACCCATATTAATCTCCAATAACATACCCTGCTCATTCAACAATTCCTTAGTTTTGTCAACTAATCTCTTTGTAATTTCTTTAATGTCATCTGGGGATAAACTCTTAAATATAACAGTGTCATCTATCCTATTTAAAAACTCAGGTCTAAAAGAATCTTTCAAAATCTCTGATATTCTTCCATCAAACTCCTTCTCGTTTTCTTCTTTTTCTTTCTTTGAACCTTTGTCAAATCCAATTTCTTGTCTCCTTAAAAACTCTGAGCCAACATTAGATGTCATAATCAGAATTGTATTCTTAAAGTCAACAGTTCTTCCTTTACTGTCAGTTAATCTACCATCTTCCATAATTTGTAACAAAGCGTTAAAAGTATCAGGATGGGCTTTTTCTATCTCATCTAAAAGTATTACAGAGAAAGGTTTTCTTCTTACAACATCAGTTAGTTGACCTCCTTGATCAAAACCAATATATCCTGGAGGAGCTCCAATAAGTTTGCTTACAGAATGCTTTTCCATATACTCACTCATATCAAGTCTTACCATCATATCTTCGTCACCATAAAGTGCTTCTGCTAAAGCCTTTGCTAATTCTGTTTTCCCAACTCCAGTAGGTCCTAAAAATAGAAATGCTCCAATAGGTCTTTTTGGGTCTTTTAATCCCGCCCTAGCTCTTCTTATTGCCTCTGAAAGGGCAGAAATGGCACTTTTCTGGTCTACAATTCTTTTACTAATAGTCTTTTCTAGCTTTAATAATCTTTCTCTCTCAGCAACATTTAAACTCTCTAAAGGTATGCCTGTAGCTCTTGATATTACTTTGAAAACAGCTTCGGAACCCACTTCGGGTACTTCTTCCAATTTCGTTTTAGTCCAAATCTCCAGTAGCTCGGCTTTAACTTTCTCTAAAGCCTCGACTTTGTTTTTAAATTTACTCTTATCTTCAGAAGTAATGTCCCGTTTCTTTAATTTCTTGTTTATATCTTCAATCTCACTTTCGACATTTTTTAAATTTTCCGGCTCCTTAACCTGAGATAACCTCACCAAAGCACAAGCCTCGTCTATAAGGTCAATTGCTTTATCTGGAAGAAATCTATCACTAACATATCTATCACTCATCTTAACGGATGTTTCTATTGCTTCATCTGATATTCTTACTTGATGATGTTTCTCATACCTCTCTCTTAAACCCTCAAGAATGCTTATTGTTTGGTCTAAAGTAGGCTCATTTACCATAATAGGTTGAAATCTTCTTTCTAAGGCTGCGTCTCTTTCTATATACTTTCTATAGTCATCTATTGTTGTTGCACCAACCATTTGAAGCTCGCCTCTTGACAGGGCTGGCTTTAATATATTTGCAGCATCCATAGAACCTTCAGCACTTCCAGCACCAACAACAGTGTGAAGTTCATCAACAAAAAGTATTATTTGACCTGAAGCGCTTATTACCTCCTGAATAATATCTTTTAATCTTTCTTCAAACATTCCTCTATGAGAAGTTCCCGCAACAATAGAGGCTAAATCAAGCATAAACACCCTCTTACCTCTTAAAGGTTCCGGGACTACCCCTTCAATAATTTTTTGAGCCAAACCTTCTACAATAGCTGTCTTACCAACACCAGGATCTCCTATT
>CAZADQ010000031.1:0-6198 GCA_964483965.1 uncultured Candidatus Saccharibacteria bacterium | reverse complement strand
AAATAAAAGAAATAATAAAAGGAGAGAGGTAAAAATGCCACCAAGAAAGAAACTAAGTGAAGAAGATAAGAAAACCATTGATAAGAAACAGAAGGCAGAGATTAAAAGGCTAGGTGCTCTAGTAAAATACTACCTGAATGAAGAGCAATTTGCTGATAGGATAGCTGATATTGTTAAAAATGCTGTAGAAACATTACCAAAGATTGAACTACCCAAAATTCATATTCCTGACACGGATAAGAAGGAAGAATCAGTTTTACTTCTTTTGTCTGATGTTCACGTAGGTAAGAAAACAAAATCCTACAATCCAAGAGTATTTGCTAAAAGACTCGAAACACTGAAGGAGGGTATATTTGATATAACGGATATTCACAGGTCTGTACGAAACGTAAAAAAGCTCTATATTGTTTTTGCTGGGGACATTGTAGATGCTGAGTCTGTGTATCCCGCTCAAGCTGTAGAGCATATCTCAATACCTGTTCTTGATCAAATATTCACAGTAGGGTTGCCAGAGTTCAGTAAGTTTTTATTAGGTTGTTCGTCTTACTTCGAAGAAGTAGAGTGCCACTGTGTAAGAGGCAATCATGGACGTCAAAACGCAGCAAAATGGACATCGTCTAAGTCAACGAACTGGGACTTTGTATTTTATAAAGCCCTTCAAGCTTCGATGAGTGGTCAAGAAAGAATTAAGTGGGTTATTCCTACCAAAGACTGGAAAGATACATTCCGAATTTACAATGAGGGTTTTTTGGTTACCCATGGAGATATGATAAAACGATACTACTCATCTCCCTTCTATGGAATGACACGTCAAGCAGAAAGATGGTCTAATGCGTACCGAGATAAAATAAAGCTTACGCACTTTCTGTTCGGGCACTTCCACTCACTTGACACAGGTATGAGACATAACAATCTTAGGATCTATCTTAACGGAAGTTTTGTAACAGATGACCCCTTTGCAGAAGAGTATATTGGAGTGACATCGATTGCAGAACAGCTTTTGATGGGAGTTCATCCTACAAAAGGTGTTACTTGGCGTTACAACATGCATCTCGAATAGGTAGTAATCCCCCTAAAAGTATATCTTGAAGGGGGATTTTTTATCCTTTGGAAGAAAAGAAAAAGAGACTGTTAGTTTATTAAGCTAGAAGTCTCTTTATTTTATATTACTTTCTATCTACTAAAGCTCTTGCTGTTAAAGCTAAAAGTACAAACATAGAACTAATTTGGTAGAAAATTACTCCTAATAAACTCCAGACATATGATGTTAGTATAAAGCTGCTACAAAGAATGTAAGTTGATATACCGAACATAATCAAAGGAAAGATTCCAGTTTTTATGATTTTCAATTTATCAATAATTGTTCCAACTGTTACATTAGCGAATCTTTTCTCCACTATTAAAAATATTGTTAAACAAACTGAAAATCCTCCTATCATTCCTGCGAGTGATGGGCATTTCTTGCTAAAAGCTAATGAAAAAATAGCTAATAGTATTATTTCAGCAATAGTTAATACGAGCTTAAAATTTTTCATCACACTCTCCCTTCATTGTTTAATTTTTATGATTATAAGAATATGTCTTAATAGTGTCAAACGACTCAAGTAATTATGATCAGTATGTTTAGAGTTTAAAAAGAAGGTACATTTAGTACTTTTGTAGATTAATGATTCTCACTTATGGGAAAGCACACAATGAAAAGATGCTATAATGTCGAAAATAAAACCATATCTTAGAAAGGAGAGTGCTAAATGTTATATATTTTGATGTGGATTATCCATGTAATATGGGAAGAATCGCGACCTACTTCAACTATAACTGAGGAAGAGAGACTAGCTTATCTAAAAGAAAGGGAAAGAATAAGTAAAAAACAAGAAAAAGAGCGGCAAGAACTGATTAGAGAAGCTGGTCTAGATCCTAATAACCTTGAAGATGTTTTATATTGGGAGACACAAAGAGACTCTGAGAATAGGAGAAAATGGGCAGATGAAGTGAACAAGCAGTACCAAAATACTTTTCACAAAAGTGATTTAGACTTAGACTCTAGTTCTTGCTCGTCAGGTTCCGATTCTTACCGCGAGTGGTCAGATGATGAATATAAAAGTTACCTTGAGAGAGAAAGTAACAAAGGACCCGTTGAAAAACTTTTTGATTTTCTATTTTGGACGGGCTAATGTAACTAAGGTTGAGAATTTTGTTTTTATATTCTCAACCTTTTTTTATCATAAATATCAATAATAAATGGCAAAGCAATTATAAAGAAGGGACTTTGTTATGAGTTGTTTTTGCACTTTGTCTCAACCTTTAGGTTAGTGATTGTGTTTTATTGATGTGTTAGAAGATTTTATATTGTTAAAGATACTGATGTACCTGAGTATCCTCCTACTCTTATTAATGAAATGTAAGAGCTAGTAGATAATTTTGTAAACCAATTCTCAATTAATGTATTATTTACGTAAGGGGGTGATTAAGAAGAAAAGTTCAAATTATTAAAATCAGGAAAGAAGAATAGGCATGTGTATTACCATTGTTCCAAAAAAATTGATCCAAATTGTCCAGAGCCCTATGTTAATGAGTTAGATTTAGTAGCTAGATTTATTAAGTTCGTAGAATTAATAGAAACAAGAAAAAATACAGCCATTGAAATAAGCAAACCTATAAAATCAAAGATGACTAAATACAAATCAGTAAGAGATCAAATATTGGAACAACAAAAAGTTACTATTGAAAATAAACCTTTAAGATTTTCTGAGTTTTTTAAGCATATAGTAATGAACGGCACCGCCGAAGAAAAACAAGAATTGTTAACCTGCATAAAACAATCCTTATATATCCATAACGGAGAAATATTCTCTAATCCCCTAATATAATTACACAGTAAATACAGAAAAGGGACTCGAACTAAGTGTTGTTGTCATGATAGTAAAAACGCACTAATGGGAAAAGTATTAGCAAAAATGTTCGGTTCGGATTTAAGAATTCAAAGGGAGGTTTTATCAAGCTGTTAAAAGGTAGTTCAGGCTTCGTGGTCACTTGCGTGCCCATTCTGGCTGGGGGACAGGGATTCGAACCCCAATACACGGGACCAAAACCCGTAGTCCTACCGTTAGACGATCCCCCATTAACCTTCTTTCTTTAAGTTATTATAACCTAAAGAGATTTGATTTTACACTAAAAATCATATATACATAGTGTAAAAGAACCTTAAAAACATAAGAAAAAGGAGAAGATAAAATGATTAAGACTGCTAAAAAGCTTATTCTAAGTGTATCTTCAATTAATGAATATTTACTGTGTCCAGCTAAATATTCATTTGCACATCGGAATATTCCAAAAATACCTCATAAAATTGACTATTTAAAGCTCTGTGAAAGACAAGTTCTTAGATTTGTTAAAGACATGCACGGCAAGAAAAAGGCAGAAAGAAAATATTTCTATGTAAGCATAGACAGTGCAAGAAGAGGTTGGTTTGGTAGATGGAACGATGCTTTAATAGAAAACAAGGACAAACTCATGCCAGTTGATACGGATGAGGCTGATAAATACGGGCGTATCGGGTGGTATTGTATCAAAAATTATTGGGAAAATAATATTAACCGTCCTGATCCAATTTATAGAGAAAAAAGATACAGAGTACCATGGAGCCTTGGAGTAGAGTTACTTGGAGTAGTAAGCCAAGTTAGATCAATGTCAATGGAATCCATAAAAAAATTTAGGCCAGAGATTATAAAATACGGGAAACTACCAGAGATGTATAAGCCTGAGGTTCTTGTTATGTTAGAAACAGGTTATAACAAGTTTAACGTAGATAACGAATTATCAGAACCTCAAGTGGTTAAAGAACTATACTCTCTTCAACGAGGTTTTCAGGCTGCAGCTTACACATGGTTATATAAACTATATAACAACGGAAAATACCCTGTGGGATTTTATATTTACCGTCTAAAAGAAATTGGTGAAAATAAAGGGTTTTTTATTAAAGGAGATAATAAAAAACTTCAAAGGATGTTTAAAGATAATGTCGATTATGTAAAAGAAAATATTCAAAATGAATTATTTTCTAAATCATCAGGCCCACACTGTGTTTATTGTGACTATATAGACGAGTGTATTGGAGACACAAATCTAGGATTAACAGAATTCACAAGTGATAAGAAAGAAGATAAGGAGATTAAACAACTAAAATTTAAGTTAAGATACTCTAAATAGAAGATGAGGAAGTACAAAACCCGCAGTTAATTTAATACCTGCGGGATTTTTTTATGTAATTTATTTTACTCTTGGTGGGTGGTATAGGGCTCGAACCTATGACCTTTCGGATGTAAACCGAATGCTCTAACCAACTGAGCTAACCACCCGTATATATACATATACATTTTAACATTTAGAGCTACCGTTATAAAATAGTAATGTGAAACTAAGCTATAAAACTATATTTATTCTTTTAGTATTTTCTATTCTCTTTTTTCTTTTTGTACTAAATATGGAGAATAAAAGCGGAAAAGTTTCAGAACTAATTCTTCTTAACAAACTAGTTAAAAATGACGATTCGGATAGTACCCCCTCTGTAACCTCTGCTGATTTAAGAATTTTAAATAAAAATATTGAAGAAAATAAAGGAACTTATGGCTTATATATTAAAAATATGATAAATGGTGAGATTTATGAAATTAATTCATACGAAGAGTTTGATTCTCTTTCTCTATATAAAATACCCCTAGCCTACTCTACAGTTAGTAAGATAGAAGAAGGGGAATTGGAATGGAATCAATTAATACCTTACACAATTAATGATTACTATAACGGGTTTGGAACAATAGGATCTTCCTTTTTTGGTACTGAGTTTACTTTAGAGAAAATTTTAGAGTTGATGTTAAGAGAATCAGACAATTCTGCACAGCAAATGCTTAAGAATTATCTTGGAGATGGTTATTTAATAAGTAAGTTTAAATATATATCAGGAAATGACCAGACAACGTTGTTTACTGATGAACAAAATTCATCCCCTGCTGAAATATCAACAATACTAGAAAACATGTTCTATAAAAGTAGTTTAAGTGAGGAGAATAAAAAAACATTACTTAGTTTTATGTACCCTACAGAATACGATAACTTTATATCCCCTTATTTAAAAGATAATGTAACTTTTTATCATAAGGTAGGTATATCTGAGGGTTCTTTTCATGACTGTGGAATTATCGACGAAGCAAATGTAAAATTAGTAGTTTGCTTGATGAGTGATAATACTACTGAAGATACTTTCAAAAATATATGCAAATTAGTAGCTACTTTTGTTAATAAATTCTCAAATTAAGAATACTCCAGATATATTTAAAAATGATAATATATTTATATGAATACCTTTTTATTTAAATATCTTGTTACTTTCTTAGTTTTTCTTGGTATAGACGCGATATGGTTGGGGGTAATAGCAAAAAATATGTATGCTAAAACCATTGGTCACTTGATGAGTGATAAGCCTAACTTAATTCCTGCACTTATTTTTTACTTGTTCTATGTGGTTGGAATTATTGTTTTTGCGGTAAACCCAGCTTTAAAGGAAAAATCCACAACAATCGCTATACAGCTTGGGGCTCTGCTTGGCTTTATTGCTTACTCAACTTATGATTTAACCAATCTAGCTACTTTAAAAAATTGGCCAGTTCATGTGACATTAATAGATATAGTTTGGGGAACTTTCCTAACTGCAAGTGTAAGCGTTATATCTTTTCTAATTCTTAAAAGATAGATGAACTATAATTTAATACTAATATTAGGAATAATACCTGCATCAATAGTTATATACATGTCCCTTTGTTTTTTTTATTCAAGCTGGATTAAAAGAACTGATTTTATAGATATAGCTTGGGGATTTGGTTTTTGCCTAGTAGCACTTCTTAGTCTTGTTTCAGGTTTAAATTGGAACACAGTTTCATTTATATCAACAATTTTAGTCTTAATTTGGGGTATTCGACTATCTACACATATTTATTCAAGATTTATAAAATCAAGAGAGGATGAGCGATACGTTGAGATTAGGAATAAATGGAATAAAAATATATATTTAAAAACCTATTTTCAAATATTTCTTCTTCAAGGACTATTAATGTATCTAATATCCTTGAGTATAATAATTATAAACATATACATATCACCCAAAGTGACTCTCTCCTTTTATGTAGGAGTGTTCGTGTGGAT
>CAZADQ010000030.1:0-6340 GCA_964483965.1 uncultured Candidatus Saccharibacteria bacterium | reverse complement strand
AGGAGATACCTTCAAACCAGCTGCATCAGCAAACGGTGTTATTACTCTAGAAGTCTCTCTTAAAGCATCTACGGCGTATATACCAGCATTAGCAAATTTATCTATGTCGGAATAATACTCATTTGCTTTAAATAATTTTAAATTCTTAGCCCATCCAAATTTTTCATCCTTATCATTTTTTATACTTATCAAATTATTTTCTGCATTGTCTAATTTCTCACCTAAAATAACCAAGTCTCTACTTTTTAGAGCCTCGCTAATTTCATTCAAGTCAGTCTTTAAAACGTTAGCTGTTGAATAAAAAGCTAAAGCTGGTCTTACAAAAAAAAGATAAAGAAAAATTGCTAAAGCAAAAAAAATACCTAAAAAGATAGCACCACCTTTTCCTGCTTTACTTAAGGATTTATTCTTTGATTTAACATTGTTAAATGAAGATTTAGTACTACCTAAGTTACCTATACTTTCTTTTTTTACAGAGGACGAACCCCAAAACTTTGCGTTGGCCATTTAAATAGCTCCTTTTCTAGTTAAAACTACATACGGTGTTTTTAAAACTATCCATACATCATACATCAAAGATATGTTATCTGCATACTTAGAATCTAGTTTTACTCTATCAACAAAACCAATATCAGACCTCCCGCTTACCTGCCATAATCCTGTAATACCCGGCTTTATTGCAAGAACACTTTTCAGATACTTACTAGCCTCAGGAAATCTTTTTACCTGCTCTTCAATCTCATCAAAATAGTAGGCTCTTGGACCTATTAAACTCATTTCTCCTTTTAAAACGTTAATGAATTGAGGTAATTCATCAAAACTAGATTTTCTAAGAAATCTTCCTCCCTTTATTATCCTGGGGTCCTCTTCTGCACTTAACTTGTAGTTGTTATTAATATATTTTTTGTATAGTACAGGGTCTTTTTTTAATGCCTCGTGTGCATTAGGAATCATAGATCTAAATTTATAGAACTTAAAAGGTTCTCTATCTTTCCCTACTCTGTTAGGTATATCTGCAAATATAGGGCCCTTTGGAGAAACTATCTTTATCCATATTGAAACAACCAACATAATGGGAGAGAAAAGTATGAGACACACAATTGAACCTACTATATCAACGATTCTTTTTAAGTATTTTTTATAAAACATAAGATTGGGTCAAGTTCTATCATTATACAACAATCAATTTTCTCAGTTTATCTAAAAAGATAGACTTGTCAAATTCCTTTGCTCTAGAAATACAATCTCTAGGTAAGTACAAACTAGGATCAAAATCTCTCAAGACAGATTCCAAAACATCTGAATTTTGTTTATCAAAAAATACTCCAGTTTTATCTTTAACTACAGTTTCCTTAACTCCGCCACCTGAAAATGCTATAACAGGTTTTCCACATATCATTGCCTCAAGAGGTACAATACCAAAGTCCTCTCTTTGAGTAACTATCAATGCTTCGCATCCTTTTAATAAATCTATCTTCTCTTCATCACTAACGGGACCTAAAAACTTAACAGTAGTGCCACCTAAAGATTTTAATCTTTTCATATCAGGACCATCTCCGATTATCTTCAAGCTTAAGTTTAATCTATTGCAGGATTCTATAGCTACATCTACTTTTTTCCAAGGCAGGAGTCTTGTTAGTATCAAAAAGTAACTGTCTTTATCTGTGTCTTTATCTTTATATTTATCTTCTACAATGTTTTTTTTAATATTACCGTTTAAATTGTCTTTAATATTTTCTATATCAAAGAAAGGATAAACTATTTCCGAGTCCTTACCGTAATACTTTCTTATTCTATTCTGTGAATATCTTGAGTTCGTTATAAATAGATCTACTCTTTTTGACGCATTAAAATCTGCAATCCTTAAATACGACAAAGGTAATTTTAGAAAGTAAGAAGATACTGATTTAAGAGGTTGTAAAATCCCATACTTTTCATTTTCAAAATAATCAAAAGGCTCCCAAAACATCCTGCCAGGAGAATGCATATAGCAAATATGCTTTGTTTCAGGTTTCGTAGAAATAAAGTGAGCATATCTAGACGAGCAAGATAAAACGATATCAAAATCAGAGAAATCAAAACTCTCAAATGCTAAAACGTGCAAAAGAAATGGAGAATAGTATCTGTACAATCTTGATGATAAAGGAAATTTTTGGAGAAAAGACGTTTTAACCACTCTTTTCTTATTTTTAAATTTTTCCAACCACTTATTCGAAACTATGCTTGTGTAGATCGGAGAGTCAGGGTAAGCATCAGAAATTGCTTCCAGAACCTTTTCAGCCCCTCCATTTTGTATTAAATCATCACATACAATCGCAAGTTTCATTACCCTATATTATACCTTCTAAACAGGATGCGTACTTAGGATATAATAGTGTTAATGAAAATAGGACTAAATGGACAGAAAATATTAATAGAAAATCCGGCGGGACCGGAAAAGTACACAATAAATTTATTTAAGTCTTTAGCAAAAATTGATAAAGAAAACGAGTACGTAATATATCTCAATAGAAAACCACAAAATAGTTTTTTTAATGATTTAGTTCGAGAGAACAATAAATTTTCCTTTAAAATAATTAAGTGTCCATTATTTTGGACACAGCTTGGTTTAGCAATAGAGCTAATTATAAATCCTGTAGATGTTTTTTTTACTGCAGTACATACAATTCCGATAATCAAATGTCTAAAAACAAAATATGTGGTGATGATACACGGATTAGAATACAAATTTACAAAAGGTTATAAAAATCCATTAAGTAAATTCACAATAGAAAGACCTGTTAAATATGCAATAAAAAACTCAGATAAAATAATTGTTCCAACAAAATCAACAAAAAATGAAATACTAAAGAGAAAATGGATTAAAGATGAATCTATGGTAGAAATAATTAACGAAGGAGTAACGGACAATTTCTATAACAAAAATTTAAACGGGATAGAAAGAGTTAGAAAAAAATATAAGATTGGAGATAATCCTTATCTTCTTTTTGTTTCAACTATCCAACCAAGAAAAAATATCCCAAATATGATTAAGGCCTTTAGTATATTTTTAAAAGAAAATGAAAATTTTAAAGGTATAAAGATTTTACTTGCTGGTAAAAATGGATGGGATTTTGAGGAATCATTAGAAGCACCTAAAAAGTATGGGATTGAAAATAATATAGAATTTATAGGAAGAGTACCGGACGAAGATTTGCCTTACCTATTCCAAGGCTCTTTAGGACATATAAATCTATCATTTGAAGAAGGTTTTGGGTTACCTCTAGCAGAATCGTTAACAAGTGGGGTTAAAAGTCTAGTTTCAGACATACCTCCTTATCGTGAAGTTGGATATATGTAGATCCAAACAATATAGGGGAAATAAAAAGCGGAATAGCTAAGTTATTGAATTCTAAAATAACAGAAAATGATACGTCCTTGTTAATAGAAAGATCAAAACTCTTCTCGTGGGATAAAACAGCTGAAAAAACTTTAGATGTATTTAAATCTTTAAAAATTTAAATTATATTTCTAAGGCTTTTTTAAAAACTCCTAATGTAGTCTCTGCTGTATGTTTCCAAGAATATATTTTGACCCTCTCGTATCCTTTTTTTACTAACTCTTCTCTAATATTTTGATCGTAAATTACAGTATTTATTTTTTCTGCAATTTCTTCAACATCTAAAGGATTAAAATAAAAAACCGAATCTTCATACACTTCCCTATGACATGGAATATCTGATACAACACAGGCAAGTCCGTAATATTGGGCTTCCAGTGGAGTTAGACTAAAACCCTCTTTTAGAGCTGGAAATACATAAGCAACTGCTTCTTTTCTTAAAGCAACACTGTCGTAGTCAGTTACAAACGAGTTCATTCCTGGCATTAAAATTCTGTTCTCTAAGTTCATTTCTTTAACTTTAGTCTGTACTCTTTCGGAGAACTTATCCTTCTTTCCTACCAAAACCAAGTTACCTTCGAATGAATACTTATTAATTAATATTTTAAAAGCCTCTACCAGCCTTTGAACATTCTTATGCTCGTACATAGAACTTAAATACAAAAGGTATGGTTTTTTAATATTATATTTATTTAAAACACTTTCCGAGTTATCTAATTTAACATTCATTAGCTCAGGATCTATCCCCTCAGTAGCAATAATAAACTTATCCTCATGTATATTTGGATAAACATATTTAAAATCTCTAAATACTTCCTGAGTTGGAACTATGACTTTAAAGGACCTAACAACAGACCACCAAAAAACAAACTTATAAACCATTTTTTTAAAATAAAAGTAGGGTTTCCAAAGAGTAGTGCCTTTCTCAGTACTAAACGTATGCATAATCATATCCGGAATAGCTGTAACTATCCTTCCTGGATATAAAACAGGGATATTAAAGTGAGGTACGTAGTATAAATCTAACCTACAACTCATTATCTTGAATAAAAAGAAAGTTTGTTCTAACCAGGAGTACCAAGGGTAGTCTGCTAGCACCTTCTTAAAATTTGTATTTTGTGGAATATAATCTTCAAAATTATCTTTTCTTAAAAAAACTAAGTATTCATTTTCTTTATCAACAAGCTCAAGATGTTTTATGATATTTTTTGTGTATCTACCAGGACCTGCCTTACCATAAAATCTTCCGTCAATTCCTATTCTTATCATATTGCTATTCTAACAAAGTTTTATAACAGACGTACTAAATAGATAAATATCACTATGATATAATCAAAACACTATGCCAAAAATATCGGTTATTATAGTAAATTATGCCACAAAAGGGTTAATTCAGGAATGTTTAGATAATTTATTAAAATCATACGAAGATATACAAATCCTTTTCGTGGATAATGACTCACCAGATGGATCTGCTCAGTATGTAAAAGATAACTATCATAACAATCCTCGAGTTCATTTAATTGAATGCCCAAACAACGGTCAACCCTATGCGTATAACAAGGCATTAGAACTAGCTAAAGGAGAATACATTCTTTATCTCGGTACAGACGCCTTTCCTACAAAAGAGTCTTTGGTGGAGATGACAAATTACCTTGATGCTAACCCAAAAGTTGGGGTAGTATCACCACACCTATACCTTAGAGACGGGTCCTCTGATTTAGATGCTCATCGAGGCTTTCCTACTCCTTGGAATTCTATTACACACATGCTAGGACTTTCTAAACTATTTCCCAAATCTAAATTATTCAATGGTTATTTTATGCCTTATCTTGGCCTAGAAAGTAGACATAAAATAGAAGCCTGCATCACACATTGTATGATGGTAAAAAGATCGGTACAAGAAAAAGTGGGAAAGTGGGATGAGGAGTATTTTATATTCGGTGAAGACATTGACTTCTGTTACAAAGTGTTTCAATTAGGTTATGAGCTCCATTATCTAGGAGATGTCCGTGTATTACACTACAAGGGCGCTACAGTTGGGCGTGATACAGCCAACGATATAAAAAACATTATGAACACCGATTTTGGCTCAGCAACATTTAGAGGACAGAAAATTATTTCTGATAAAACAAAAGAAAATAAAAATCCAAATAAGTCAAAGCTTAGTAATACTGCCAGATGGATGAAAATAAATGTTGCTAAAGAAAGAACAAGAGCGATGAGATTGTTCTACAAGAAACACTATTATAAAAAATACCCGTTGGCATTAAATCTAATTGTTCTTCTAGGAATTGGGGCAGCTGAATTTATAAAAGTAGGTAAAGTAATAATAAAAAGTTACTTTTAACTTGATGGATAAATACTCAAACAAGAAAATTGCCTTAATAACTGGAAGCTCCTCAGGTATAGGTTTTTTAACTACCTTGAATTTTGCTAGAAAAGGATATATTACTTATGCTTCCACAAGAAAGATTGATTCTGAGAAGATAAAGGGATTGCAGGAAATTTCAAAAAAAGAAAATATAGTTATAAAACCTATTTATTTAGATTTAAATAATCAAGATTCGATTGAAGACGCAGTAAAGAAGATAACCGAAGAATCAGGTGTTATTGATGTACTGATTAATAATGCTGGTTATGGATATTATTCAACAGTTGAGGATACCGATATAAAAGAGTTTTCGAAGCAATTTGAAACTAACGTTGTTGGAACTTTAAAAACGATGAAGGAAGTTATACCTCATATGAGAAAGCAAGGAAACGGCCTTATTATAAATATAAGCTCCATAATGGGTTTTAGCACAGCGCCATTAAACTCTCCCTACTCCTCGTCAAAGTATGCATTAGAGTGTATCTCCGAAACGGCTGCCATTGAGTTGAAACCATTTGGCATTGATGTAGTTATAGTAGAACCAGGTGATTTTCATACAGACTTTATTAAAAACTCAAAAAAACAAA
>CAZADQ010000029.1:0-6448 GCA_964483965.1 uncultured Candidatus Saccharibacteria bacterium | reverse complement strand
TTTATTAAAAACTCAAAAAAACAAAGTTACCAACATGACTCTCCATATCTTAAGCTATATAAAAGAATAGAATCAAAAAATACTAATGAAACAGTTACTAAAAAGGATCCTCAAATAGTTGCTGATATATTGCTAAAAATAAGCGAGAATAAAAAAAGAAAGCTTAGATATATGATAGGAAGAGAGGTCTTAGTGAGAAAGTTACTTCATACTATTCTATTTGATAATCTTTGGATTAAATTCTTACGTTTCTTTTACAAGTGGTAAATAAATCTACTACATAAAGTCAGTGCTAATAAAATAATGGTTGTAAAAAAACAGTTCCCAGATTTTAGTAAGAGAAATTATTTTCAGCTTCTTTAAATAATGGAAGCTTATTGTCCTTTTCTGAAACAATTGGATTTTTAACCTCCCAATTTATTTTAATCTCAGGGTCATTCCAAATAAAACCAGCCTCATGCTCTTGAGAATAAAAACTATTTGCCTTGTAAAGTACCAGAGCCTCGTCGCTCTTGACGACAAACCCGTGAGCGAATCCTTCGGGAACATACAAAATACATTTATTTTCCTCAGAAAGAATGTTATATTCACATTTACCATAATCAGGAGATCCTCTTCTCACATCAATAGCAACATCCATAATCTCACCTTTTAATACCATCACTAATTTTGCCTGAGCCTTTGGATTAAGTTGGTAATGCATACCTCGTAGTACATTTTTTACAGAGTAGGAAATATTTTCTTGTGGGAAGTTATCTTTAAGACCGAGATCTTTCATCGAATTATACTGATATGCTTCGAAAAAGTAACCTCTATCATCTAAGTAAACTTTTGCTTTAAATTTTAGTAAACCTGATTTTTTAGACTCTAGTAGCTCAAAAGGCATATTAATTTTTCTCCTTGATTAAACTTAATAAGTACTGTCCATATGAAGTGTTAGATAGGGATTTAGCCAATTTAGTAAACTGGTTAACATCAATTAATCCCTTCTTAAATGAAATCTCCTCAGGGGATCCAAGAATAATTCCTTGTCTTGTCTGCATAACTTTAACAAAAGTACTAGCATCGTACATAGAATCGTAGGATCCGGTGTCTAACCATGCAAAACCACTCCCCAGTCTCTCTACAAAAAGTTCACCATCTTCCAAGTACTTTTTCATAAGATCGGTTATCTCCAACTCCCCTCTTGAGGATGGCTTTAAATACTTTGAATACTCTGACACCCTTCCATCAAAATAGTACAAACCTGTAAGTGCGTAATCAGATTTAGGATTAAGAGGCTTTTCCTCAAGAGACAAAACTTTTCCTTGATCGTCAAACTCTACTACTCCGTAAAGTTGCGGTGTCTTTACTTTATAAGCAAAAACAGTTGCTCCAACTGTTCTACTACTTATTTTTTCCAATGTATTTTCTAACTTATCTCCAAAAAACAAGTTATCACCCAACACTAACCAAACAGGCTCTTTCTCAATAAATTTTTCACCAATAATAAAGGCATCAGGCAGTCCCTTTGGTTCATCTTGAATAACATACGATATTGATAAACCGAGGCTAGACCCATCGCCAAACAAATCAGTGAATCTTGACAGATCTCTAGATTTAGAAATAATTAGGATCTCTTTTACCCCCGCCATCATAAGTATAGACAATGGGTAATATATCAGGGGCTTATCGTAAATTGGCAGTAATTGTTTTACAGTCGGTATAGTTATAGGACGCAACCTAGTCCCATTACCTCCTGCAAGAATAATACCTTTCATATAGATACTTTAAAATAACTTTAACGAGTATACAACATAAGACTAAACTTATGTATAAAGAAATAATTATATTAGTAATCTGGTAACATATATTTGCTATGAAAAAGTCTCTTCAAAAGATTATACTTGTAGGTTTTGGGAATGTTTTTAATGCCCTTCTTGGGTTTTCTTTCCTATCTGTTGTTGCAAAAACACTAGATCTTGAATCATTTGGCAAATACGCTCTAATAACTACTCTTCTTGTTGCTGTATCTAAACTTATAGATTTTGGAACAAATTCATTATTTGTAGCTAAATCTATATCTACAGGTGACAGGTCACTAACAAACACTTTTTATACATTAAAAGTAATTCTTCTTATCTTCTCTATTCCTATCTCTATTCTTGCATTAAAAATACTTCACTTAAGTGAATTAAATCTTGTTTTAACATTTATTCTTGGATTAATTGCTTACACAATTAATTACACTCTAAATTCATTTTTTCAGAAAACCGAGAAATTTGCTCACCTAGTTTCTCTAAATACACTTCCTTCTCTTATTAAAGGAATATTTGCATATTTTATTTTTTTTAAAGGATTAGAAGTAGATTTAAGTTACACGTTCTCAATATTTTCTCTATCAATATTCTCAGGTGCCTTACTTATATTATTCTTACCTGAAGAGTTTAAGAAATTTAAATTTGATTTATCTAAAGTTAGTAACTTTATTAAAGAGTCTGCTCCAGCGGGAGTGTCTCTAATTATATACGAAGGTTGGCCATCACTGGCAAACGCTATAGCTAAAATAGTTAAAGATTTCTCTAATGTCGGTATCTTTGCAATTGCTGAAAAAATAGCTAACATCCTTGCCCTTGCTTCTGTTTCTGTATTTACTGTTCTTTTACCTAAAAACTCTATGAGAAAGAAAGAAAATAAAGAGTATGACTTTAGAGAGATATTTATTATTTCCGGGGCTATTCTTTTTGCAGCATTTATTGGAACATTTATTTCAAAATACTTTGTATCCAATTTTTTTGGAGATAAATTTTCTGATTCACTTCCAATATTAAGTACATTAATATTTGCCAGTGCTTTTACTTCAATACACACATTTATGGAACACTACTTTTTCATAGAAGAGAAAACAAAATATATTATGTATATCAATATCGGGAAGCTATCAATATTTCTAGTTCTATCAGCAATACTTACCCCAATCCTAGCTCTAAAGGGTCTAGCTACTGCCAATATCCTAGCGGCAATATTTGCTTTGGTCTTGACAGCAATATTGGTAAAAAATAACCAAAAAAACAAAGACAAGAAACTATTAACTGAAGTAGATTTAAAACAAGTTCGAAATTAGTTTCATTTAAATTGGTTTTGTTCCATAAATTAGAATTAAATTTATGTAGACTATTCAGAGAAAAAAGGGGTGTCGTATTCTATATTTCCTTCAGGAGGTATTATCCACAGGACCCAATCTCCATCTTCTTTTAAAATTCTAGGAAGTTGAGTGTAACCTAAAACATTATCCTCATATCTTCCTTTTTTTGTTATAAGCACTAAAACCTCTTTATCGGATACATCTGGTATTTTATTTTCATCCTTAGCATTAAAATCAATTATTTTAAAAGGTCCATCTGTGTAAAATAAAGATGTAGGTAATTCTATCCTATCTAAGTAAACCATCTGATCAATTCCAAATACCTTATCTTTTAACATTAAGAGCCTAGCCTGAGAACCATTTAGATCTGGTGTGTAAACTATTTCTTTATTCAGGTAAAGATAAAACAAAGAGAAAATTACAAGAATATATATGGACATAAACTTTAACTTTGAATAATCTAAAAATTTAATCTTTTTTAATATAAAATCCAAGGCTCTTTCCAGATAATTACCAACCATAAGACTTAAAACCGGATATATAGGAATTATGTACCAGATAAGCTTGGACTTTGCTATTGAGAAAAATATAAAAATACTTATGGACCAGATAGATAAAAATACAAATCTTTTATCTTTCTTTAAAGCATAAAAAAGAGAAAAAGGAAATGCTCCTAAAAGAGCGACGAACCATATCCTCATACTAACTTTTAGTACAATTAAATACCAAAAAAATGGATTCCCTTTATCTTCTATAGCTTTTGTTGCTCTGTCCAAAACATGATACAAGAAATATTTTTCAATAAATGCAGATCCAAACATGGTATACATAGTAAAATGCCACGGAAAAGAGATCAGTAAACATGAGAGAAACATTGTTAAATATTCTATAACTAATCTAAGTCTAATTTTTTGACTGTCAAAGGTAATTAAATAAACTTCGTATAGTCCAATAACCAGAAATGGTAAAAAGCCAATAAATCCCTTTGTCATAACTGCAAAGCCAGTCGATAACCCTGATAAAATCCAATAAATTACTCTGTCCTTAGATTTTGCATTCCAATACAAATATAAAGATAAAGTAATAAAGAAGGTTGCAGTGACGTCAAGCATCGAGGTCCTTGAGTAATATAAAAAATGAACTGAAGTGACGAGAGCTAGAGAGGATATAAATGCAGAAGTTTTGTTAAATAATTTTTTTCCCGTAAGAAAAACTAAAATTATAGTCAATAATCCAAAGATAGCACTAGGAATTCTTGCAGCTAGGGAACTAAATCCAATAATTTTCATAAAACCTGTCATAAGCCATATATATAGAGGTGGTTTTTCAAACCAGCCAGATATAAAAGAGTCCCAGTGAAGTACAATATATTGATTATTAACCACCATATTCTTAGCTACTTTTGCATAAATTGCTTCATCCCAAGGAATAAGATGGTTAACCCCAAGATTTGTAAATATCAAAATTAGAGATATAAAGATGACAAGGGTTAATAAAACCCTATGGTTAGTAAAAAATAAATCAATAACCTTTTCAACATATTTCTTTCCAATTGTTCCTGCTGACCAAACAAAATACATAAATGTAATAATCCAAAAAAATTCGGAATTATATGAGTAGAATATTCCAGCAATAAACCACCCTACAAAAACAGAGGAAAAAATCCCTCCTAAAAGAGCAGTTTTCTTGTCCTTGTTTTTAAAAAATATACTTAACGGAGTCAAAAATAGAAATAAAGAAAATAACAGTAATACTGATAAACCTAAAATCCCTGTCTCTGAAAGGGCTTCCCCCCATATTGTATGGGCAGGGACTCTATTACTTAAAGCTGCTGTATCTCTGGTAAAAAACTGAGGTGCTATTTTTGTCTTACTAAAATGTTCAAAGAAAGACCCGTACCCCCCACCTAAAATAGGATATTTTTCGAATATTTGATACGCACCTGTTAAAAGCATTAGATGAGAGTCAAAAGAGTCTATTCTATAATGAAAAGCATCTTTAATTTGCTTTCTAAACTCACTTTTCTTATCACTGTACTCCTTAAGTATGGGTGCAGATACAAGTACTATAGCTATAAATATGTATAAAATACCCCTAGATCCAAATTTCTTTACTAAAACCATAGTCACAAAAAACAGGAATGCAAAAAAGAGAATCATCCAAGCAGTTCTTGAGTTAGTTAAAAGAAGAGACGCCAAAAATGATACAAAAACCAGAGAGTTAAATATCTTCTTTTTTATTCCCCTATCTATTAAAATAAATGCCCCTATAACAGGAATTAATGCGGCAAGAATAGATCCGTAGTGGTTCACATCCCAGAAAAGAGAACCTACTCGTGGAATTTTACCTGGAACAGGCCACATAGCTCCTATTACCTTTCCAGTTTTATAAAAGAAAAGAAGCTGAATGAACCCAAAAATAACTAAAACAAAAACAAGATAAATATAAAATCTTAAGTATTTTAAAATATCATTAGGATCATCTTTGAAAGTTAGGTAAACGTAAATTCCTAATACAACAATCGTTGTAAAAAAACCATACAATAATAAACTAGCTTGCAAATTCTTGGTAAATATTATTGAGACTCCACGAATTAACCAAATAGCAAAGAGGGTAATAATAAAAGGGTCTTTAAGATATGAAAAAAGACTTTTTAAACCCTTGCGCTTAGATAAATAAAGATAAACTTGAGTCAACCCCGCACATAAAAGAGCTAACATAAAAACTCTAACAGGCATTAAATCCCATCTGTAAAAGCTAAAAAGCTCTTTGTGTAAAAATACAGATAGAACTAATAGAACATAGAGAGAAAGTTTAAAGTTTCTTAAGATTAAGATGTAAGAACATAAAAAAATTATTATTACTGATAAGACTTCAAACATATTTAGCTTTTTGTAACTTTTTTATTTAAATTATCCTGCAAAACCTCTTTGTAAATATCCAAAGTTTTCTCAGCTGCATTTCTCCAAGTATATTCTTCACGTATTTTTTCGTCTAAAACTGGTCTAGGTGCGTAGTATTCTTTTTTGATTGCATCTTTTATTGAATCGATATCGTCAGGTTTACAAAATGAGGCGTATCCTCCAAGATATTCTTTTGCCCTTAAACCAGAAGCTACAGTATTTGTTCCACAATACAAAGCTTCGAGACTTGTGAGTCCGGTAGTCTCAAACCAGCTTGCAGAAACACACACTTTCGCAAAATGATAATAAGAAGGAAGATCATTATAGGTAATACCAGTACCTGTTTGGTAAATCCAATCACATTCATTTAAATATTTATTAATTAGCATGTTATATTCGAAATGTTTTATAGGACTCATTT
>CAZADQ010000028.1:0-6515 GCA_964483965.1 uncultured Candidatus Saccharibacteria bacterium | reverse complement strand
AATAGCTGCATTATATTTACATGAAGGTGCGACCGTAGTTTTTTCAGATATAAACGAAGAGGGTAGTAAAGCAATTGAAGGATTGGGAGATAAAGCTACATTTATAAAATGCGATGTTTCAAAATCTGAGGAAGTTCAAAATTTAGTAAATTTAACTGTAGAAAAATATGGAAGAGTGGACATTATGGTAAATAATGCTGGCATAGGTGCTTTGGGAGGAGCTTTGGATTGTGTCGATGAGGATTGGGAAAAGGTTTTAAGAGTTAACCTATCTGGAGTTTTTTATGGGGTCAAAGCGGCCGCAAATGCTATGAAAGAAAAACAAATTAAGGGTTCTATTATAAATATGACATCAATTTTAGGTATTGTGGGTTTTCAAGGCGCAGTCGCGTACTCTGCAGCAAAAGGTGGTGTTTCTAATTTAACTAGAGCATCTGCACAAGATTTAGCTTCGTTGGGTATTAGGGTAAATGCCATTGCTCCTGCTTTTATTAAAACTAATATGACAAAAGCAGTGCTAGAAGATGAAAATTTTACTAATATGGTTAAGTCAAACACACCTCTTGGGTATGTAGGAGAACCAGAAGATATAGCTTATGCAGCATTGTATTTAGCTTCAGACGAATCTAAATATGTAACCGGAATACTATTACCCGTTGACGGTGGTTGGACTTGTAGATAAATATAACGCAACACCTTTTACTTAAAAGTTTAGAAGAACTTGAAAGATTTCAGTATCTCGTTTATCTTTTTCTCAAAGCTATCTCCTGATGTATTCTTTATAGATATAATTAGAGATCTTCCTTGTCCTTCTTTCTTTGTTATGTCAACATATACCATAGTGTATTCTCTCCAAGAATATCCTTTGAGTAATACAGCATCTCTGTCACCAACCTTTATAGAGATATCTTCAAGCGTCGGTACCTCTCCTCTTACTACAATGTAGTCATCAATAAATGTTTTTTCCTGTTGTTCTAGATAGGTATCAAAAGTATCTAAGCGATAAGAATCTACAAATATTCCAAACCCATCAAAATTATTTTCGTCTATGAAGTTATCTTTATCTCCAAGTACTAATAACTTTGTTGATTTTTCTGATATGGGGAAAGCCATTTTACAACAATCAGAAGAAAAGAAGGGGTGCTCGAAAGAAAATCCAAGACCCTCACTTGTATATGTTTCTGTAGGTCCCATATCTACATAATCGACGTTAAAAGTTAGTGAGTTCATAATCTCCTCTGTCTGTGCTTTATAGAACTGTTTATAACCTATATCTCCTTTGTACATTTGTGCAAATTCATAATTAATACCGTCTTTTACAAGATATGTTATTTTGTAATCTAAATTACAATCTATTACTTCAAAGGTTCTACTATCTACACCATCGACTGTTGTTTCTTCTGTCTTAAATACAGTAGCTGTATTCGGACATTCTGCAACAAAAGAGTCTTTTTTTACCTGAGTAATTTCATCTAGGTTTCTATTATTAGTTACAAAAGTAGATATTTTCAAAATATACCCTTGTTTTAAATTTTCTATTGTAGTTATTTCTTGGCCATTTTGTTTATCGTACGCGATTTCTAATTTTCTCATTTGAGTTTCATAATCTAACGTACCGTTTACTACCGCTTCTCTAGGATGATCTAATGTAATTTTAAAATCATTGCTAAAATATCTAGTTTTTTGAGCAGATTCTACATCTATGTTCTTTACATTTTCTTCTTCATTATTTTCTTCAACAACAGGTTCATTTTTTATAAAATGAGCTTTATAGTAACTGTTTATTGCTTTAGCAGATAACAAACTTACTATCAAAATGATTATTAAAACAATAGTGAGTGTAAACATTCTTTTTTTCTTCAGTATTTCTTTTTCTTTTTCTTTTATATCTATAACAACATTTTGATTTTGATTAACTAATGTGGGACTATTTGTAGAAATGTTACTAATCTTTACAGTGTTTCCATCTGTTGGAGGTTGGTATAGTGTTTCTATTTTTTCTTCGGACATATTTTAATAATAGCATTTTTTAATATTTAAAAAGAAAAAATCTAAAGAAATATTTAGCAGTTTATTTAAGAAATTTAAAGTCCTAAAAGATCGGAGTTTTTCTGCATAGCTTCAAGTGTTACCTTTACAAATTCTTCTGGTTTTATTCCTAGCTTTTCATCACATTGAAGTATCTGCTCTCTCTCTACAGCTCTAGCAAATTCTTTTTGTTTGAATTTCTTAAAAATATTTTCTACCTGAACGTCTGAAAGTTTTTTATTAGGCATAACTAAAGCTACTGCGACTATAAATCCTGTGAGTTCATCGCAGCATTCTAAGGTCCATTCTAGTAGTGTTTGAGGTTCTCTAATTTGTGCCATTTTGTAATTATGAGTTTTTAAAGCATTTATTATTTCTTCAGGTACATTGTAATCTTCTAGCCAGTTTAAAAGTTCAAAAACATGTTTATCGGGTGTATTTGTAGTTTTTTCCCAGTCAGCATCGTGTAATGTTCCAACTATTTCCCACTGTTCTTTAGTTAAATTTCCCATCTCCTCGTTATCTTTTCCTATGTTTTTGTAATAATCATAAAATTCAGATAAAACTTTTCCAACAGAATAACAATGTTTTCTTAAGTTTTTATTCTCCATATTATCGTGAAGAAGTTCCAATGCAGATTGTATATTTAATTCTTTCTGTTCCATATTTTTATACTCTTTTTATTTATAACAGCTTTCTTGGTTTTATTAAAATTCCAATAAAAGATATAGTAGCAATAATGCTCATTATAAAGAATAAAGTACTAAATCCAAAATTTCTAACAATGAGACCTCCGATTAATATAGAAATTGCCCCAAGAATTGTAGTTATTAATTGCCATGTAGCGTACTCGTTAATATACCTATTTTTGTCTAAGTGCTGTGCAAACATAGCACTCCAAGCAGAATTTCCTAACGATTCTCCTAATCCCAGAAAGAATTGTAGAACTACTATTTCTTGGAAGTTTTTAGCAAAAGCAAAAAAGAACCATGTTATTGCTCTTACTAAGTAACCACCAAGCAGTAAGTATTCTTTTTCTTTTACCCTGTCTCCATACTTTGAAATTATGAATGTAAATATTGTTGTTGAAATAAGGAGTATAGACATGGTCAAACTTACTGAAAATGCGTCTTTAACAACATCCTTGGCAAAAATTGCATATAGAGGACCTAGAAGATAAGATGCAAAAACAAAAATTCCGTTGTATGTAAATAGAACTTTTAATGGCTTATTCATCTTTATTAATATTAGGATTTTTAGGTTTTAATGTTGGGAAAGCTACAACATCTTTTATAGCCCAAGTGTCTGTTAAAAACATCGTGAGTCTATCTATTCCAAATCCCATACCCCCAAGAGGAGGGCAACCGTACTCTAGTGTTTCTAAGAAATCTTCATCCATCGGCATTGCTTCTGTATCTCCTTCCTTCATATTTTTTTGTTCTGTTTCAAATCTTTCTCGTTGCTCTAAACTTGAAACAATTTCACTCCAACCATCAAAGATTTCTATTCCACCAATGTATCCTTCAAATCTTTCTGTTCTTCCCTTCTTACTTCTGTGAGATTTAGAAAGTGGACTTACTGAGGAAGGGTAGTCGATAACCCATGTGGGTTCAATAAGTTTTGGAGTTATTTCCTTGTCATAAATGTTAAACAAAAGTTTATTCTTATCCCAAGCTCCTCTAGTCCCAACCCCATATTTTTCTCCATGTCTTTTTGCTTCTTCATCTGTAATTTTGTCCCATTCGATTTTTAACTCCTCTTTCATAATGTCTTCAATAGAGATTCTCTTCCATTTTTTTCCTATATCTATTTCCTGTCCCTTTACTTTTATTACGCTCCCTCCGTTTAACTCTTTCACCAAATGTTTCATCATTTCCTCTGCTAAATCCATAACTCTGTAATAATCAGCATAAGATTCATACCATTCGAGCATTGTGAATTCTGGGAAGTGGGAGTGATCTATTCCTTCATTTCTAAAATTCTTTGCAATTTCAAATACCTTTTCATAACCGCCTACAATCAATCTTTTTAAATAAAGCTCTGGAGCTACTCTTAAGTAGAAATCACAATCCAAGGCATTAAAATGAGTATTAAATGGTTTAGCGTTAGTACCTCCATACAATGGTTGAAGTATAGGAGTTTCTACTTCTTTAAATCCGTTTCCCCACAAGAATTTTCTAATTTCTTGAGTTATTTTCCATCTAGCGTCAATAACTTTTTTAGCATCTTCGTTAATTAAAAAATCTACGTATCTTTTTCTATATCTTTCTTCTATGTCTTTAAATCCTTCCCATTGATCAGGAAGCGGTCTTAATGATTTAGACAAAAATCTTATTGATAGAGCTTCAATTGAAATTTGTCCTGTTTTTGTTTTTGTAATATTTCCGAACACTTCAATGAAATCTCCAGTATCCAGTAGACTTATGTCTTCAAACCCAATCTTCCCGTTCTCGTAATCTGCTTTTTTCAAAACATCGTCTTTGATATATAGTTGTATTTTTCCTGATTCATCTTTTAAATCAATAAAACATAGTTTATTATGGGATCTTATTGAAAGTATTCTTCCTGCAACAATTGCTTCTTTTCCTTCTAAATCTGAAAAGTTTTCAAGAATATCTGAGTTTATATTTGTTCTATTAGATTCTGCTGGGTAGGGATTAACACCTAACTCTTTTAGCTTATTTAATTTCTGTATTCTTATATCTCTGTATTCTTTTAGAGTTGCCATTACCTAATTTAAGCACAAAACGGCATTAATATTCAATCTTTAATACTGTGTATATGAGTTTTCCAACAGGAGCTTCAACTTCAACCTTTTCTCCTACTCTTTTACCAAGAAGAGCTGAACCTAAAGGTGACTCATGGGATATTTTCTTAGCAAGTGGGTCCGCTTCAGGTGCACCTACAATGTAAAAAGTATCATCTGAGCTTTCCATATGAACGGTTACTCTACAACCGACACCAACCTCATCATCCATTCTTATGTTTGATGTTTTTGCATTTTTAACAATTTCTTCCAATTCTGCAATACGACCTTCAATATAGGCTTGTTCTTGCTTTGCAGCATCGTATTCAGAATTCTCAGAAATGTCTCCCATTTCTCGAGCATCTTGAATTCTTTTTGCTATTTCAGGTCTCTTATTTTCAATGAGATCTTTTAACTCATTTTTAATTTTATCTAGACCTTCTTGTGTTAGTAATAAACTATTATTTGTATTTAACATATTTTCCTTAAGTTTTTTCCAACCCAAACCCACAATTATATAAATTCTATAGGTATAGGGGCTCTAAAAACTAAAAAATTCCCCGAAAATCTTGGGGGACTTCACACGGACAGAAGTATTTTTACCATATATGAAGTTAGGTGTCAAACCTTTGGTTATGTAGTAAGGTTAGTTGTTGCAATGATTATTAGATAGAATTTTATACAAATTACATTGCTTTATGTTTTCTTTGTAATTATGTAAAATGATTATGGGTTAAGTGCTATTTGACAACTGAGACAAATAGTAGTAAAAATAGCTCATCCCCACCTGCTGAACGGGTGTTTCTTATAATGTATCTAAAATTTAATGTAAATAATTTAATAAAGGTTATCTAATTACCACACTTGTCCTGTGGTTTTTTTTGTAAATTCTTATGAAGAAATTAAAAAAAATGAAAGTTCACGTAAATAAAATTTTCTCTTTTATTTCTCTTCTTGCAATGCTTGCAAATTCATTTGCACCATTTGTAGCTATGGTTCCTTCTAGAGCCTACGCAGAAGATACTGTTCCTATAGAAGAGGTAGCGCAGGTAGAGACACAAACAGAGGAAGAAGCAAGTGAAGAAGCTACAACTGAAGAAACAGCAGATGGACAAGATACTGCTGTGGAAGAAACAAATACAGAAGAAATTATTCCTACTGAAACATTAGATACACAAGAAGGGGATATTTTAGAAGATGGAGTTACAGATTACAGACCAATAGCTGAAATTGAGCAGGATGAAGCAATTGAAGTTACAGATATACCAACTCCATTAGTTGATGAAGGTACGGTTGTAACAGAAGAGGAAACAGTTAAAGAGTACGAGACATTGTCTGATGGTGTAGAGATTAAAGACAGTGTAGATGAAGATTGGAATGTTGATGGAGAAAAATCTGAAACAAAAGAAATAGTTAAAATTGGTATTAAATATATTTTTCCATTGGAAGAAGATGTTTCTATAACATTTACAAAATTACCTAAATTAGATGAAGATAGATCTACTTTAAAGATAGAAAGAGTTAAAATATCAGATCTTAATCTTCCAGATGATTTTAATACGGATGCAGAATATGCATACGATATAACTACAGATATGGAGAATGGGGAGTTTGAGTATAATTTAACTCTTCCAAAGCTTGAAGGATCAGAAGCTGAGGTTTCCTACATAGAGAAGTCTATTGAAGAGGCAAAAGAGGAGGTTAAGAGTGACGATGTAAAAAAGGTTGAAGAAGACAAGCT